>JAYRHO010000126.1:0-2454 GCA_041907245.1 Saccharospirillaceae bacterium | reverse complement strand
GCGGATATTTGGCTGGAAAATGCCGATAACGACGACGAGCCTTTTACGCTCACGCTTCTGTGTCTGGATGACCAAGGCTATCAAAACCTGCGCGAGCTGCTGTCTTTGGCTTATCGCGAAAATCAAAAATACGATAAACCCTTAATCAAAAAAGACTGGCTCTTTGCACAAAATGCAGGGCTGCTACTGCTTTCAGGTGCGCGCGAAGGCGATATTGGCCAGCGTTTAATTAAAGGCAAAAGCGATGCCGCCTTGGCGCTGGTGCAGGAATATCAGCAGCATTTTTCAGATCGTTTTTATTTGGAAATTCAGCGCACAGGGCAAGAAGGCGAGGAAGCCGTGATTAAAGGCAGCGTGGCCTTAGCGCAAGCGCAGCAAGTTCCTTTGGTGGCCACCAATAACGTGCGTTTTTTGTGCGAGCACGACGAAGTCCGTGCCGACTTTGAAGCGCACGAAACCCGCGTCGCCATCGGCCAAGGTTTTGCTCTGGACGATAAGCGTCGCCCACGCTCGTACAAAGAGGGACAGTATTTTAGAAGCGCGCAGGAAATGACGGAGCTGTTTAAAGACTTGCCTTCGGCGCTGGAAAACACCATCGAAATCGCCAAGCGTTGCAACGTCAAGGTAAAAACAGGCACTTATTATTTGCCGCCTTATCCCATCCCTGAAGGCATGGACGAAGCCGAGTTTTTCCGCAAAATCTCTAGGCTTGGGCTAGAAGAGCGCCTAGTGCACTTAGGCATAGGTGCGGATAAGCGCCAAGCCTACGACGACAGGCTGACCTTTGAGCTGGACATCATCATTCAGATGGGGTTTCCCGGTTACTTTTTGATCGTGATGGACTTTATTCAATGGGCCAAAGATCACGATATTCCCGTAGGTCCTGGGCGGGGTTCGGGTGCGGGGTCGCTGGTGGCCTATGCACTGAAAATCACCGACCTCGATCCCTTGGAATACGACCTGCTGTTTGAGCGTTTCTTAAACCCTGAGCGGGTATCCATGCCCGACTTCGACATCGACTTTTGCATGGATAACCGTGGTCGCGTTATCGACTATGTGGCCGATACCTATGGCCGTTTGGCGGTATCGCAGATTGTGACCTTTGGCACCATGGCGGCCAAAGCGGTGGTGCGCGATGTGGCGCGTGCGCAGGGCAAGTCCTTTGGCTTGGCCGATAAGTTATCCAAAATGATTCCTCCAGACCCTGGTATGGAGCTGAGTGTGGCGCTGGAGCGCGAAGCGCCTTTGCAAGACATGCTTGGCAGCGACGACGAAGCCAAAGAAATCTGGGATATGGCCATTAAGCTTGAGGGCTTGGCACGGCAAACGGGCAAGCACGCAGGTGGGGTGGTGATTGCTCCCACCAAGCTTACCGATTTTTCCGCCACCGCCTGCGACGCCGATGGCTCAAGCCTAGTGACACAATTCGATAAGGGCGACGTCGAAGAAGTGGGCTTAGTGAAGTTCGACTTCTTGGGGCTGCGTACGCTCACCATCATCGACTGGGCACTGAAAACCATCAACGCCAAAAAGCGCAAGCAAGGCGAAGCCGAGGTCGATATCAGTCGCATTCCACTGGACGACGCTAAGGCTTATGCGCTGCTCAAACGCGCGCAAACGACAGCGGTGTTCCAGCTCGAATCGCGCGGTATGAAAGACCTGATTCGCCGTCTACAGCCTGACAACATCGAAGACTTGATCGCTTTGGTGGCGCTGTTTCGCCCAGGTCCCTTGGAGTCGGGCATGGTGGACGACTTTATCAACCGTAAACACGGCCGCGCCAAGGTCGCCTATCCGCATCCTGACTTTGAGCACGAATGCCTAAAAGAGATTTTAGAGCCCACCTACGGCGTCATTGTGTATCAAGAGCAAGTGATGCAGATTGCGCAGGCGTTGTCGGGTTATACGCTCGGTGGTGCGGACATGCTGCGCCGCGCCATGGGTAAGAAAAAACCCGAAGAAATGGCCAAACAGCGTGACACCTTCCGCGAAGGCGCCATCAGCCAGGGCGTCGATGGCGATTTGGCCATGAAAATTTTCGATTTGGTGGAAAAGTTCGCAGGCTACGGCTTCAACAAATCGCACTCCGCCGCCTATGCCGTGGTGTCTTATCAAACGCTCTGGCTTAAACAGTATTACCCCGAAGCCTTTATGGCGGCGGTACTGACTTCGGATATGCAAAACACCGATAAAGTAGTGACCTTTATCGAAGAATGCCGCGAGATGAAACTCAAGCTGGTGCTGCCCGATGTGAACCAAAGCCAATTTGGCTTTACCGTTAACGACGACAACGCCATCGTTTATGGCTTGGGCGCGGTTAAGGGCGTGGGCGAGGGGCCAGTGGCGGCCATTATTGCCGCGCGCGAAAGCGGCGGGCCGTTCTTGGACTTGTTTGATTTCTGTGAACGAGTCGGCAGTAAAAAGCTCAACAAGCGCGTGCTCGAAGCCCTAGTG
>JAYRHO010000125.1:0-8955 GCA_041907245.1 Saccharospirillaceae bacterium | reverse complement strand
CCCTTTCGGGGCTTTTTTAGGCTCGCTGACTTAGAAGCGTGCAGTTACGCCAAGGCCTAGGGCGGAATCACCATCCATATAGCCATTGTTTAGAGTGTAAGAGGCTTGCGCACTGATGTTGGGCATAAAGAAATAACGAGCGCGCAGCTCGATTTCGTTTTCTAAACCTGATACGGAAGGAATGCCTATCGCAGCACCGACGCTCAGCTCGTTATTGAGGTAGAAGTCACCGCCTAAGCTGATAATGCTGTCGCCGTCGCTGGTAGCGTATTGGCCTTCTAGGTTGACATTATTGCTGCCAATTTTGGTCACGTACTTCGCGCCCAGTTTTAAAACGCTTTCAGCATACCCGTCGCCATCTTCTAAGCCAACATAGGCAAGCAGAGCTGGGTCGATCATATAACCAGCGCGCAGATCGTAGTTGATGCCATCATCAACTCCATCGTCATAACGTGTGAGATTGGCGGCGGCGTAGATTTTTTCGAACCAGAACTCACCGTTTAAATCCAGTTCCGAGGCATCAGCTTTATCTTGGGTGGTATAGCTCACACCCACATTGCTGTTATGGCCTAAAAATGCGGCTTCAGCCAAGGGTTTACCTGCGGTTCTTACTTTTTCAAGGTAGTAGTTAAAGCCTGCACTCAAAGCGCTGTCATCACCGCCAGCATCGTAGCTGTAGCTGGTGTAACCTGCATTCACTTCCATTTGATAGTCTTGAGCCACAGCAGACTGTGCAGAAAAAGCCAAGGTTGCAGCGGCAACAGATAAAGCAAGGTAAGTTTTTTTCATAGGTAAACTCCATCACATTTATAATTAGTTCGTGCATAAAATGCACGAGAGCCACTATAGCGCAAAATGATGAGAGTGTGGCAAGTGCTATTTTTTTCTGTAGAGCGCGCCGCGATTATTTTCTTGCCCTGGCTGGCTTTTAAAGCGTTGGTGCAGCCATAAATACTGGCTGGGAAAACGGCGGATTTGTTGCTCCAAACAGGCATTGGCAATAGTGGCATCTTGCACCACATCGCCACTGGGAATGGGCAGGGCATCGTGAAATTCGATTAAATAACCTGAGTTGTCATTTTTACGAAAATAAGTAAGAGGTAAAACCACGGCATTTCCTGCTGAAGCGAGGTGCGAGGTGGTAGTGAGGGTTGCAGCTTGCACGCCAAAAAAGGGTGCAAAAACGGTATTTTTAAAACCAAAATCTTGGTCGGGTGCGTACCACACCACTTCTTTATTATTGAGCGCCGCCACGACACCGCGAATGTCTTTGCTAACGAACATCACTTTATAAGTGCGCGCGCGACAGGCTTCCATAATCCAATTTAAGACTAAATTGTGCTGACGTTTGTAGGTGATATTGGCTTCCACATAGTTGCAAGTGAGCGTACCGACTAAATCCAACATGGTGTAGTGCGCGCCCAGTAGCAACACGCCTTTGCCTGATTTTTGTGCAGCTGCAATTTTATCCAGCCCGCGAAACTCGGCTTTATCCAATAAATAATGTGGGTGGCGAAACCACGCGATCATGGTTTCCATAAAACCAATGGCGGTGTTGATAAAGTTTTCGCGAACAAGCTTGGCCTGTTCCTCTGCGGATAATTCTGGAAAGCATAAGCGGATATTGACTTCGGCCACACGGCGGCGGCTTTTTAACACTTTATGCAGCAAAATCCCTAGGCCTTTGCCAATGCTTAATTGCACTTTATAAGGCAAGAAAGTGAGACTGGCGGCTAAGCCTACGCCGAACCAAATACCCCAGTATTTTGGGTGCAGCATGGCTTTTTGAAATGGAGGTTTTTGCATAATCACTTATTCACTGGTTAAGATTTTTTTCACAATGGCTGAAGTCGAGCAATTATCTTTAAAACTTAAAATAATGACCTTACCGCCATTTTTTTGCACACACTGATGGCCTGCAATTTGTTCAACTTGATAATCGCCGCCTTTGACCAAAATATCGGGCAGCACTTGGCAAATCAGTTTTTCAGGCGTGTCTTCCTCGAAAGATACAACCCAATCCACGCTTTCCAATCCTGCTAAAACGGCCATGCGATGCTCCAGCGGGTTTATAGGGCGCGTCGGGCCTTTTAAACGGCTAACCGAAGCATCGCTATTGACCGCCACCAACAAACGATCGCCCAAGGCTTTGGCCTCTTTTAAGTACTGCACATGGCCTGGGTGGAGAATATCAAAACAGCCGTTGGTCATGACCAAAGTTTCGCCACGAGTGCGCGCTTCTTCGACCAAGGTCAGTAAAGTATCGACATCAAAAACCCCAGCACCAAGCTGGCTTTCGCTGCGTAATTCACGGCGTAATTCTTCGCTGGTGACTGTGGCCGTGCCAAGCTTACCGACTACGACAGCGGCGGCGGTGTTGGCCAGAATCGTGGCTTGTTTTAATTCGACGCCAGCGGCTAAAGACGCGGCCAAAACGGAAATTACCGTGTCGCCAGCACCGGTGACGTCGAACACTTCACGCGCTCGTGTCGGCTGATGGAAAAAATCGCCATTTTTTTGCACTAGGGTCATGCCTTTTTCGCTGCGCGTAATGAGCAGGGCGTCTAGCTGCAATTCGGCAATGAGTTTTTGTGCTTTGCGCACTAGGTCATCATCGTTTTGGCAGTGGCCGACTATGGCTTCAAACTCACTGAGGTTGGGGGTCAGCAAGGTTGCACCACGATAACGGGTAAAATCCGTGCCTTTGGGGTCGATCAAAACCGGCAGGCCTGCCGCGCGCGCCGCCTGAATAAAAGGCTGTGGTTCTTTAATAGTGCCTTTGCCGTAATCGGACAGCACCACCACCTGCTGTTTGGCGAGCTGCTGCGTAAAGAGCTTAAGCAGCGGATTGTCACTACTGAGCTGAATGTTTTCTTCAAAATCCAAACGAATGAGCTGCTGGTGGCGGCTAGTAATGCGCAGCTTGGTAATGGTAGGAATGTTCGGCTCGATGGCGAGCTGGTGCGAAATTTTGGCTTGCTCCAGCAAATTTTTTAGAATTTGGCCGTTTTCATCCGCTCCGACTACGCCAAGCAAAGATACCTGCGTGCCCAAGGTGGTCATGCCGAGGGCGACGTTGGCCGCCCCGCCTGCGCGGTCGTCTATGCCCTTGATATTGACCACAGGCACGGGCGCTTCGGGCGAAATGCGAGAGGTGCTTCCTTGCCAATAGCGGTCGAGCATGACGTCGCCCAGCACCAAAACGCGGGCGTTATGAAAGTTTGGCAGTAAATTCTTCATAAGGATGCGGCAGCAAAATAAAAAGGCGTTTATCATAGCGGCTGCTTGCGGCAATGGGTAGCGTTTGCACGCTTTGTCTGGCGCTTTATGAATCATTAGAGTGGGTGGTAACGGTGTTTTCAAAAATTAAATACAATCTTTGGGTATTTCTTGCGCTGGTTGTTTTTTTACTCCTTCCTGATGTGATTTACAGCCATATCAATTCCGCCTATTTGGCCAGTGCTTCATGGCGCAATTTGATGGTGGCTTGTCTGATTGCTTTTTTTCTTACCTTTGCCAAGGGGAAAAAACTGGGTGTGTTTTTCTTGGTGCTGTTCTTTTTAATGCAGGCGACACAGCTGGCGCATTATCAGTATTTTGGGGTGTTTTACAGTGCTTTTGATATTGCTCTGATGTTTAAAGAGCTGCGCGACACCTTCACCACGGTCGCGGATATTTTTGGGTTTTTATTAAAACCCTTATTGCTGTCGATGACGTTTTTTGCATTGGCGTTAACGCTGTATTTAAGTCTGTATAATAAAGTAAAGCGCATACCCTATTTGTCTTTGGTTTTTATTGTTGCGCTCTGTGTTCCTTTTATGCAGTCTTTGGCCAGCAAGGCTTCTCAGAAATTTCAGCCCAATGTGGCCGAAATGGCGGTTAAAAACAGCCTATACAGCACTTCTTATTATTTGGCGCGCGAAATAAAAATTGCACTGGGTGTCACTAAAGAAATGCCCAGCTATCAGCCTTATTTGGTGGAAAAACTGGCAGAGAAAAAAGCCAATGTTGTGATTTTAATGGGCGAGAGTACCAGCTATCTTAATTTCGGCACTTTTGGCTATCATCGTGATACCACGCCCGATTTAGCCGCTTATTTGGATAAGCCCAATTTTTTCCAGCTGCCTGCTATTTCCAGCGCGGTATCGACACGCGTGTCTTTGGCGCTGTTTTACAACATGATTTACGAACCCAATAACGCCGCTGCCATCAGTGCGATGGAACATTCGTTTTATCGTTTAGCCAAACAGCAAGGCTACCAAACCTATTACATTACCACTCAGCTTAATGCCGGCGGGCTTACTTATTCTTTCTCGGTAAAAGACATCGACCTGTGGAAAGAAAACTCCGATTTAAGCCATTACCCAGGTGACTACGACAATCGTTTGCTGTTGGAGCTAAAAGCGCAAAATATCGACTTTTCTAAGCCGAATTTTATCACCCTGCATATGCGCAGCGCGCATGGTCCTTATGTGAAAAATTACCCAAGAGAAGACGCTTTTTTTCCTGATGAAAATGTTTCAGAAACCGATTACATACTGAACACTTACGACAATTCCATTCGCTACACGCAAAAGCAAATTGTGGATATTTACCGTTATTTTGAAAGCATCAAAGAGCCTGTTTATATTTTCTTTGTGCCCGATCACGGTGAAACCATGGGTGTGGATGGCCGCTACGGCCACAATACGGTGAAGCTCGATAGCGCGCAAATTCCAATTTTATTTTACGGCATCAATGTATCGGAAGAAGAAACCGCAGCGATTAAAGAAAAACTTGGCTGTTTGACCAATCATTATTTAGTAGGCAAAGAAATTGCGCGCTTGCTTGGCTATCGCATCACCAATCCCAATGAGCAGGACGATCTGTATTACATGAACGGCATTGATGCCTTTGGCGAAGCAGGTTACACCAGTTACAGCCTCAGTAAGCAGCGCGAAGCTTTATGCTCTAATTTGCAAGCTATAGCACGCTAAAGGAAAAACATGGCTCGATTTTTTTACAGTATTTTGTACGCGCTGCTGACGCCAATTTTTTTGCTGGTGTTTTTGGTGTTGAGCCGTAAAAACTCGGCGTGGCGTAAGGGCTGGTTGCAGCGCTTTGGCTGGGTGAAAAAACCTGAAAAATCTCATGCTATTTGGTTGCATGCGGCCTCGGTGGGTGAGGTGCAAGCCTGTGTGCCGCTGGTAAAAAATTTGCAAAAAACTTTGCCAGGCAGCGCCATTATTCTCACCACTTTTACTCCCACGGGCGCAGAGCAAGTCAGGCGTAATTTTGGCGACAGCGTAACGCATTATTATTTGCCTTTGGATAACAGCATTTGCGTACATAATTTTTTAGCGCGCACCCGTCCTGCGCTTTTGGTGATGATGGAACGCGAGCTGTGGCCAAACTTGCTGGCCGCGTGCGAGGCGCGTCGCATTCCTGTGCTGTTGGCCAATGCGCGGCTGTCGGAAAAATCTTTGCGCAGCTATTTAAAATTCAAGGCCTTGGTTACGCCTATGCTCAAACACCTGACGCTGGTGGCGGTGCAAAATCGCACGGACGGCGAGCGCTTTTTAGCTTTGGGTTTGCCGCCTGAACGGCTAGAAGTCACAGGCTCGATCAAGTTTGATGTCACTGTGCCAGAGGACAGCGCCGATGTTGGAAAGGCGTTGCGCGCGCAGTGGGGAGAAACGCGTACTGTGCTGGCGCTGGCCTCCAGCCACGAAGACGAAGACGAGCGTTTATTAAAACTCTATCCGCAGTTGCAACAATACTGCCCAGATTTATTGCTGCTTTTAATTCCACGCCATTTGGAGCGTTTTGAGGTCGTGGCGCGTAAAGCTCGCGAGCTTGGGCTAAAGGTGCAGCAGCGTAGCCAAGGCTCAGCTTCGCCTGCGACTGAGGTTTATGTAGCCGACACTTTAGGCGAAATGCTCAAAGTGCTGGCCGCCGCCGACCTCGTGCTGATGGGCGGCAGTTTGATTGCGCGCGGAGGCCACAATCCCATCGAGCCTGCGGCGCTGGGCAAACCTGTGTTGATTGGCCCGCATTATTTTAATTTCACCGAAATTGTCGAGCGCCTTGCCAGTGCGGGGGCGCTTGAGGTGATCACTCTGGCGCAGCTGGAGGGCACTTTGTTGCGCTTATTAACAGACAGCACTTTGCGTGAGCGCATGGGGCAGGCGGCGGTGCAGGTGGTTGAGCACAATCGCGGCGCGGTGAAGTCCTTGGTGCAGCACTGCCAAACGCTTATCTAGGCAATATCAAAAAAAATTGATATAGCTTTAAAAGCGGTCTACACTGCCGCCCCATGACTGCTTTGACCTCCGCTTCTTTATCACTTGAGATTTTTGCCCAGCTGAACAAAGCCTCTGGCGATGCGCTGCGCCTTGGTATTTTGCAGTTGCTGCGCCAAGGGGCTTTTGGTGTGCTGGAGCTGTGCGATATTTTTGCCATCAAACAATCCAGCATGAGCCACCACCTCAAAGTGCTGGCGCAGGCTGGGCTGGTTAGTACGCAGCGCGAAGGCAACAGTATTTTTTACCGCCGCCCTTTATTGACGGCAGAGAATGAACAAAGCCGTTTTGTTAAAGCACTGTTTCAAACGCTCGATGACGTGGAGCCGAGCTACAGCGAACAGGCGGTGGCGCAGGTCATGGCTGAACGTGCTAGAGCGTGCGAAGAGTTCTTTGCCAAGCACGCTGCTGTACTTAAAGAGAAGCAGGATTTGATTGCCTCGCACGATCAGTACGGTGAAGCACTGGCGAAATTACTGACGCATTTGCATCATACAGGCCAGCTCAACAGCAAAGACAGCGCACTGGAAATCGGCCCAGGCGAAGGCTTGTTTCTTCCTGAGTTGTCGGCGCATTTTGCCAGGGTAAAGGCGCTGGACGTGTCGCCTGTGATGCTGGCCAAAACGCAGGCGCTTATCGAGCAGGCCAAGCTTCACAACGTTCAGGCGGAGCTTGGCGACAGCGCGCATTTGCTGCCCGCAGAACAAGGGCGCTATGCCTTTATCGCCGCCAATATGGTGCTGCACCATGTACCCTCGCCACGAGCGATTTTTGCCGATGCTGCCAAGCTTTTAGCCGCAGGCGGCGTACTGCTGATCACCGACCTTTGCCGCCACGAACAAAGCTGGGCGAAAGACAGCTGCGGCGATTTATGGCTCGGGTTTGAAGTCGAAGATTTAACCGCTTGGGCGCAGGATGCGGGCTTGAGCGAAGGGGAAAGCCAATTTTTAGGACTAAGAAACGGCTTTCAGATTCAATTCAGATTGTTTACTAAGACATAGCGCTGGGCGTGAGGCGCAAGGCGAGGTTTTGTGCGCCAAGCTCCTCGCTCCAAGCGCCCAGCTATAAAAGAGGACACAAACATGAGCGAATATTCTATTTTTACTTCCGAGTCCGTCTCTGAAGGCCATCCCGATAAAATGGCCGATCAGATTTCCGATGCGGTGCTGGATGCCATTATTGCCCGCGATCCTTATGCGCGGGTGGCGGTGGAAACCTTGGTGAAAACGGGCATGGCGGTCATAGCGGGTGAAGTAACCACCACGTGCTATGTCGATTTAGAAGACATAGTGCGCGATGTGATTAAAGGCATTGGTTACAACAGCTCAGAGGTGGGCTTTGACGGCGCGACCTGTGCGGTGTTAAACGCCATCGGCAAACAGTCTGTGGATATCAACCAAGGCGTAGACCGCGCCAAGCCTGAAGACCAAGGCGCAGGCGACCAGGGTTTAATGTTTGGCTACGCGACCAACGAAACCCCGAACCTGATGCCTGCGCCCGTGTATTACGCGCATTTGTTGTGCAAGCGCCAGTCTGAATTGCGCCGCAACGGCACGCTGCCTTGGCTGCGCCCCGATGCCAAATCTCAGGTCACCATCAACTGGGAAGGCGCAACGCCCAAAATTGACGCCGTGGTACTTTCTACGCAGCACAGCCCCAATATCAGCCTCGAAAACCTGCGCAAAGAAGTGCTGGAGCACATCATCAAGCCTGTGCTGCCTGCGGACTGGCTGCACGAAGGCACGCTGTTCCACATTAACCCTACCGGTAACTTTGTGATTGGTGGCCCAGTGGGTGACTGCGGCTTAACCGGCCGTAAAATCATCGTTGACACCTACGGCGGCATGGCCCGTCATGGCGGCGGCGCATTTTCTGGCAAAGACCCTTCAAAGGTAGACCGCTCAGCGGCTTACATGGGTCGTTATGTGGCGAAAAACATCGTCGCTGCAGGACTGGCCGACCGCTGCGAAATCCAGGTGTCTTACGCCATTGGTGTGGCCGAACCCACCTCAATTTCAGTGAACACTTTTGGTACGGGCAAAATCAGCGACCAACAATTGGCCAAAGTCGTACGCCAAGTCTTTGACCTGCGCCCTTATGCCATCCAAAAACAACTGGATTTGCTGCACCCCATGTACCAGCTCACCGCCAGCTACGGCCACTTTGGCCGCGAGCCCTTTGAGCATACCTATGAGTACAGCGAAAACGGCGTGAAAAAGAGCAAAACCTTCACCGCCTTTACCTGGGAACGTACCGATAAGGTCGAAGAGCTGCGTAAAGCCGCTGGCGTTTAACCTGTAGGGGCGATTTTTAATCGCCCGCTTTAAAATTTTAACGGGCGGTTATAAACCGCCCTTACCAAAAGAGAACAATATGACTCAATTTACCGATTATAAAGTCGCTGACATTAAACTGGCCGATTGGGGCCGTAAAGAAATACAAATCGCCGAAGGCGAAATGCCTGCGCTGATGGCGCTGCGTCGTAAATACAAAGCGGCTCAGCCATTAAAAGGCGCGAAAATCATGGGCTGTATTCACATGACCATTCAAACTGCCGTGCTCATTGAAACGCTGGTGGATTTGGGTGCGCAGGTGCGCTGGTCAAGCTGCAATATTTTCTCTACTCAAGACCATGCAGCAGCAGCCATTGCCGCTGCGGGCATTCCTGTATTTG
>JAYRHO010000124.1:0-1833 GCA_041907245.1 Saccharospirillaceae bacterium | reverse complement strand
GATTCAGTTTGAGCAAGTGCGCTTTCATTATCAGGGTAAAGACAGCCAGCAAAATCGTGTGGTTTTCGACGACCTGAATTTGCACATTCGCCCTGGCGAAAAAATTGGCCTAGTCGGACGCTCAGGCGCGGGCAAATCGACTCTGGTCAATCTGCTGCTGCGTTTTTATGAGCTGGATTCAGGCGGCATCCGTATCGACGGCCAAGACATCAAAACCGTGGCACAAAACTCCTTACGCCGCCAAATTGGCATGGTCACGCAGGACACCTCGCTGCTGCACCGCACCGTGCGGGAAAACATCCTTTATGGCCGCCCCGATGCCAGCGAAGACGAGCTTATTGCCGCCTGTCGCAAGGCCGAAGCCTACGACTTTATTCAAGAACTGCACGACCCTTGGGGCAACAAAGGCTTGGACGCGCATGTGGGCGAGCGCGGCGTCAAACTCTCAGGCGGCCAACGCCAACGCATCGCCATCGCCCGTGTGCTGCTCAAAGACGCCCCCATACTGCTGCTCGATGAAGCCACCTCGGCACTGGACTCGGAAGTAGAAGCCGCCATCCAAGAAAGCTTCTACAAACTGATGCAAGACAAAACCGTCATCGCCATCGCCCACCGCCTCTCCACCATCGCCGCCATGGACAGACTGGTGGTACTGGACGAAGGCCGCATCGTCGAGCAAGGCAGCCACGCCGAGCTTTTGGCCTTAGGCGGCATCTACGCCCAGCTTTGGGCTCATCAAACAGGCGGCTTCTTGGGCGAGCTATAACGCCGCCCTCCGCCTTTGCCCCTTTCGCCTTTGCCGCCTTTGCCGCCTGTGCCGCTGTTTGGCCGCTTTGGCTGTGCGGCTACCTTTCGGTACACAACTCGCAGGCACGCCGTGAACCCGTCCCTGGGGGCTCGGAGATTGCCATCCAGGCAATCTACGTCCTGCTCATTGTGCACCGAAACGCCGCGCCAAAACGGCTTGAAATCCTGCGTAGGCCGCCGCTGCGGTGTATGCAGCCCAACGCGTAGAGTGTCGGGCTAAGCCAAGCTTGCGCATCCAGCAAACTTCGCCAAGGCATGGAAGGCTCAGCAGCCGTTTCGGCTTACGCCGCGTGCAAAGCCGCAACGAGCAAGGCGTTTCGGTACACAAAGAGCAGACCTTCTGTTGCCATGGATGGCAACAGAGACCGTACAAGGATGTATTCACAGCGTGTCTGCGGATTGTGTACCGAAAGGTAGCCGCGTGAGTGCAGGCTTAAACGCCAGCGCAGTTTAAGGCAGAGGCACAGCAAGCGTTGTCGGGTGAAAGGTAGCCGCGCGAGTGCGGGCTTCAACGCCAGCGTAGTTTCGGTAAAGCGCGTCGTAGAGGTCAAGCACAGGGCAAAGGCGTAGCGGAGTTTCGATAAAGGGAGGGGAGGCGGACAAAAAAAGAGGCGCTCAATGCGCCTCGGTAGAAAGGGTTAAAGGTGCATTTCGCCCGCACGCTCAGGCTGAAACACCACCTCCTCGATGCGTACGCGCAGCTTCTCACCCTTAGCATTGGGCCACTCAATTTCCGCGCCGACTTTCAGCCCCAAAAGCGCCGCCCCCACAGGAGCAAAAATAGAAATCGTGCCCTCTTTACCCGCATCCTTGGGGTAGACCAAGGTCAGGGTAAATTCTGCACCTTCTGGCATTTCACGAAAGCGCACGCTGGAGTTCATGGTCACGACATCGGCGGGGACTTTAGCCGAAGGCACAACTTTGGCGCGCTCCAATTCCTCTTCCAAACCTTTTTTGCTGGGGAATTGACTGGCTGGCACTTTTTCCAGCAAGCGCTCCAAACGCTCCAGGTCGATTTCAGTCAGG
>JAYRHO010000123.1:0-5491 GCA_041907245.1 Saccharospirillaceae bacterium | reverse complement strand
AGGTTTAGCCATAAGCCTGCCTTCATCATGGTTTTTTGTGGCACATGACCCGTGCCAAACACAATGGCATTGGGGGGTGTGGCGACGGGCAACATAAAGGCGCAGGACGCGCTGATGGCAATTAAAGTTGCCAGCGCCACAGGATCAAGCCCCAAGCTACTGGCAATGGCGATAAAGACAGGAATGAGCAGCGCGGCGGTGGCGGTGTTGCTGGCAAATTCCGTCAAAAAGACCACGAAGGTCACAATGATTAACGTGGCCAGTAACGGCCCGCCGCTGGCTAAAAGCTGCCCCAAACTTTCTCCTAAAAATAAGCTGGTTTGCGTCTCTTTCAAGATTGCACTCAAACACAGGCCGCCGCCAAACAAAATCAATACGCCCCAGTCGGTGGTGCGATCAATGTCTTGCCATGCCACTACCCCAGTAAGAGCCAGTAATAAGAGCGCGCCTATGGCCACTAAGGTGTCAAAGCTGCTAAAGCCGCCCAGCCAAGCATTGATAGGGGTGGAAAACACCCAGCACAGCACGGCGGTGGCAAAGATAGCGAGGGTAGCTTTTTGCTGTTTGTCCCAATGAATGGGCGTTCTATCAATGGCAATGCGTGCGCTTAAATCGGGTTTAATCACCAAATAAAGCACGGCTATGGCCGCAGGCAGTAACAGCAAGGTGATGGGCAGCGCCTTTTGCATCCACTCAATAAAGCTCATGCCCGTTTGCGCGGCGGCAATGGCATTGGGCGGGCTGCCGACCAAGGTGGCGATGCCACCGATGCTGGCGCAGTAAGCCACGCCCAGCAGGGCGAAAGTCCAAGTGCGCTCTTGGTTATTCTGTTTGAGTTGCCCTAGTAGCCCAAGTACCAAAGGCAGCATCATGGCGGCGGTAGCGGTGTTGCTGATCCACATTGATAATCCAGCACTTACCGCAAAAAGCAGCAGCAGGGCGAAGCTTAAACGCCCTTTGGCGGCGTGCAATACCCAGCCTGCGATGGCTTTATCCAAACCCTGACGGCTTAGCGCCGAAGCCAAAGCAAAGCCCCCTAAAAACAGAAAAATAATCGGGTCGGCAAAATTGGCAAGGGCCTCTCCTGTGTTAAATACCCCAAGAGCAATGGCCAACACAGGCACTAAAAGCGCGGTAATGCTGATATGCACCGCTTCGGTCAGCCACAAAATGGCAATGAAAATTAAAATACTTAGGCCAGTGGCAAGGTTTTTTTCAAGGGGTAAAAAATAAAGCAGTGCCAAAAACAGCAGAATATCGGCGCCGAGAATCAGGCGTTTGCGAGGGGAGTTGAGCATAAGATCACCAGCGAAAAAGAGGCTCTAGCTAGACTAGATGCCTCCTTACGAAAGTGCCAGAGTTTTACATCACGCGCATACCAGGCTGTGCGCCTGCGTGCGGTTCTAGCAGGAAAATATCTTTACCACCTGGTCCCGCCGCAAGCACCATGCCTTCGGACAGGCCGAATTTCATTTTGCGTGCGGCGAGGTTGGCCACCAAAATAGTGAGCTTGCCCACTAAATCTTCGGGCTGGTAAGCGGCTTTAATGCCTGAAAATACCGTCCGCGTTTCGTTATTGCCAATATCGAGCGTCAGCTTGAGCAGCTTTTCTGCGCCTTCTACATGCTCGGCCTGCACAATACGCGCTACGCGCAAATCCACTTTGGCAAAGTCGTCAAAAGCGATATCGCTGGCGATCGCGTCCGAGCCGTCGGCACGCTGGGCTGTGTTGCTGTCTTTAGCAGCAGCATCGGCTTTTTTCTCGGGTTTTTTCTTTTCCGTTGCGCCGTCTTTTTTGGTGCTGATGCCTGTTTCTTTGGCCAGCTCGGTTTTGGTTTCTTCTAAAATGGCGGTGATTTTTTCCATTTCGGCGCGTGCCAGCATGGGTTTGAAGCTGTTGATGCGCTGACCGTGCAGCGGCTTTTTGCGGCTTTCCCAATTTAAATCGTCGATATTTAAAAACTCGCAGGTTTTTTGCGCAATTTCAGGCAGCACAGGTGCTAAATAGGTTGCCAACTGATGGAACAGATTTAATGCCACGGAGCAGACTTCTTGCACTTCGCGCTCTTTGCCCGCTTCTTTGCTCAAGGCCCAGGGGGCTTTTTGCTGAATGTATTCGTTGGCACGGTCGGCGAGGGCCATAATTTCTTTCATGGCGCGGCCAAATTCGCGCGCTTCGTAATACTGCGCAATCGGCTCGCCTGCTTGTACGAAATCGGCCAGCATTTGTGGCTCGGCGCAGTGCGCGCTTAAAGTGCCATCGGCCTTGGTGATAAAGCTTGCGGTGCGGCTGGCAATGTTGACCAATTTATTAACCAAATCGGCATTCACGCGTTGCACGAAATCTTCCAAATTTAAATCGAAATCATCGACGCTGGAGCCGAGCTTGGCGGCAAAGTAATAGCGCAAATAAGTGGGATTTAAATGATTTAAAAAAGTGCGCGCCTTGATAAAAGTGCCGCGCGATTTCGACATTTTTGCGCCGTTTACGGTGACAAAACCGTGGGCATTCACAGCCGTTGGTGTGCGATAGCCCGCAGTGCTGAGCATGGCGGGCCAAAAGAGCGCGTGGAAATTGATGATGTCTTTGCCAATAAAATGATACAGCTCCGTTCGACTGCCTTTGGCC
The DNA here is from genome assembly GCA_041907245.1 of Saccharospirillaceae bacterium. Lineage (GTDB taxonomy): Bacteria > Pseudomonadota > Gammaproteobacteria > Pseudomonadales > Oceanobacteraceae > Venatoribacter. Next base: position 2,862 of record JAYRHO010000123.1, on the reverse strand, counting down.
CAGTACTCGTCGAAATTTAAACCTTTTTTGTCGCACAGGTTTTTAAAACTGGCCATATAACCGATGGGCGCATCCAACCAGACATAAAAGTATTTGTTGGGGGCGTCGGGAATTTCAAAACCAAAATAAGGCGCATCGCGGGAAATGTCCCACTCTTGCAAGCCGCTATCCAGCCATTCGGCCAGTTTGTTGGCGACTTCTTCTTGTAAAGTGCCAGAGCGCGTCCAGTTTTTTAAGAAATCTTGGAAGTCGGGCAATTTAAAAAAGTAATGCTCGGATTCTTTTTCAACAGGCGTCGCCCCTGAAATGGTCGAAAAAGGATTTTTCAGCTCGCCTGGGGTATAGGTTGCGCCGCAGGCTTCGCAGTTGTCGCCGTATTGGTCGCCCGTGCCGCATTTGGGGCACTCACCTTTAATATAACGGTCGGCTAAAAATAATTCTTTTACGGGGTCGTACAGCTGTTTGATTTTACGCACAGCAATATGGCCGTTATCGCGGCAAGCCTTGTAGATGCCTTCGGAGAGGATGCGGTTTTCTTCGCTGTGAGTGCTGTGGTAGTTGTCAAAACCAATATGAAAACCTGCAAAATCCGCTTCGTGCTCGGCCTTGACCATGGCAATCAGTTGCTCAGGGCTGATGCCCATCTGTTCGGCGCGCAGCATGATGGCGGTGCCGTGCGCATCGTCGGCGCAAACGTAATGGCATTCGTGGCCACGCGATTTCTGAAAACGCACCCAGATATCGGTCTGAATGTATTCCAATAGATGGCCTAAATGGATGGAGCCGTTGGCGTAGGGCAGGGCGCTGGTAACAAGGATTTTACGAGTATTTTGGGCGGTCATGACAATTCGCTGCAAATTAAAGGGAAGAAAGGGGCGGCATTGTAGCGGTTTTTGCGCAGATAGTCAGGCAAAGTCACGACTATCCACTATGCTTTTGTCCACAGCAAAGTGGTTGAGAGCAAGCCGTGATACGACAGCTAGGGTGGATATTGTTATGGGCGTTTCTTTTGCCTTGGGCGCAAGCGCAGGAGCAGGTGCCTTGGGCGCAAGCGCAGGAACAGGAAATTGTGCCTTTGAGCCAGTTGGAGTCGGGCGCGCGCCTCGATCCTTATCTTTATTATCTTGAAGATGCCGCAGGGCAGCAAAAGCTTACTGAGGTTTTGGCAAGCACCTGGAAAAAGGAAGGCCAGCACGAGGTGTCGCTGGGCTACAGCGATTCGGCCTTTTGGTTTCGTCTGACTTTGCACAATGACAGCGCCATTGCGCAGCGGTATTTGCTCGATATTGCTTACCCTGTTTTGGATCAGGTGGATCTTTATGCGTCCCGCGATGGTGATAATTGGAATCACCTTGTCTTGGGAGACAAACAGCCCTTTGCGCAGCGAGTGCTGGTGCACCGCAATTTTATTTTTCCTGTGGATTTTGCCGCCAATGAGCGACTGGAGCTGATTTTTCGCGTTAAAACCAGCAGTGCGGTGCAGTTTCCTTTGTCTATTTGGCGAGATTACGATTTCTTTTTGCAGGATCAAAAAGCCGTGCTGGCTCAGGGCTTTTTTTACGGCCTGATGCTGGTAATGGTTTTTTATAATTTATTTATTTTTATTTCCGTGCGCGACAGCAGCTTTTTATTTTATGTACTTTATGCGGCGGCCAATACGCTGTTTTTTGCCAGCCTTCAGGGTTTTAGTTTTCAGTTATTGTGGCCCAATGCCACGCAGTGGAATGACACCAGTATTATTTTTTCTCTATCCTTAACCATGCTCTTTGGCGTGCTTTTTACGTTACGATTTTTAAAACTGTGGAAGATAAAAAAGATCTATTATCTGACGCTGGTTTTTGCAGGGATTTTTGCGTCGGTATTTCTTGCCATTCCCTTTGCTCCCTATGCCAAGCTGGTGCAAATCACCATGACAACGGTGATTCCGTGGAATTTCTTTGCCATCATTGTCAGCATCGTACGCTTAAAACAAGGTTACACGCCCGCGCGCTTTTATATTTTGTCTTGGTCTACCCTGTTTTTTGGCGGCATTCTGATGGCATTGGCCAAGATGAACTTGATCGAAAACGGTTTTTTAGTGAACAACATGTTGCAAATAGGCACGGCCTTGGAAATGATGCTGCTGTCTTTTGCGCTGGCGGATTTATTTAACCACGAACGGCAGCAGCGTTCTGTGGCGCAAAGGCTATTGCTAGAGCAAGAAAAGAAAACCATCAAGGCGCAGGATGTTGCTTTGCGCCATGAGCGCGAAGCCAGGCAAGCGCAAAGCCATGCCTTGGCCATGCAGAAGCAAGCCACAGAAGTGCTCGACCAGCGCGTTAAAGAGCGCACCTGCGAGCTTGAAAATTTAAATAAGCAATTGCAGACAGTGAGCGTTACCGATGCGCTCACTCAGCTGTATAACCGCCGCTATTTCGATGCTTCTTTGCGCCAAGAAGTCTGCCGCGCACTGCGGGAAAAAGAGCCATTGAGTGTGATCATGCTGGATATCGACCACTTTAAATTAATCAATGATCGCTTCGGTCATCAGTTCGGCGATGAGGTATTAAAGGCGGTGGCAGCGCAATTACAAAATACACTCAAGCGCAGCACCGATACTTTGGCTCGTTACGGTGGCGAGGAATTTGTTTTAACTCTGCCCAATACCGACAGCAGCGGGGCGCAGCAAGTGGCGGAGAATTTGCGTCAAGCGATTGCGTCTTTGGATTTGCGCGCGCTGCACCCCGATTTGCGCGTGAGCGTGAGTCTTGGGCTGTATGGCGCGCAGGTGCAGCATGAAGAGGATGGCGAGCGTTGGCTTAAATACGCCGATACCGCGCTGTATCAGGCGAAAGCCGAAGGCCGTAATTGTGTGCGCGTTTT
>JAYRHO010000122.1:0-2413 GCA_041907245.1 Saccharospirillaceae bacterium | reverse complement strand
GCCTGACCGCTCAAGGCCTTTTTACCTACGACCCAGGCTTTATGTCTACCGCTGCCACCGAATCTAAAATCACCTACATCGACGGTGGTAAAGGCATTCTGTTGCATCGTGGCTACCCCATCGAACAATTGGCAGAACAGTCCGACTATTTAGAGCTGTGCTATTTGCTGTTCCATGGTGAGCTGCCCACCCCCGAACAAAAGAAAAAATACGTTCACAACATCACCACCCACACCATGGTCAATGACCAGCTGCGCGAATTTTTTAAAGGTTTCCGCCGTGATGCGCATCCTATGGCCATTATGATTGGCGTCGTTGGTGCTTTATCCGCGTTTTTCCATGACAACATGGATATTCGCAATCCTGAACATCGTCAAATTTCTGCCGATCGTTTGATTGCCAAAATCCCAACCATCGCGGCCATGGTGTACAAATACTCCATTGGTCAACCCTTCATGTACCCCAAGAACAATCTGTCTTACGCAGAAAACTTCCTGCACATGATGTTCAACACCCCAGCCGAAGAAAAACCCATTAACCCCAAAATCGCGCGCGCCATGGATCGTATTTTCATGCTGCACGCTGACCACGAACAAAACGCCTCCACCTCTACCGTGCGTTTGGCGGGTTCGACCGGCGCCAACCCCTTCGCCTGTATCGCCTCTGGTATCGCAGCCCTGTGGGGTCCTGCTCACGGTGGCGCCAACGAAGCCGTATTAAAAATGCTGGAACAGATTGGTGATGAATCCAATATCGATAAATTCATTGCCAAAGCCAAAGACAAAGACGACCCCTTCCGTTTAATGGGCTTCGGTCACCGTGTTTATAAAAACTTTGACCCTCGCGCCAAAGTCATGAAACAAACCTGTGATGAAGTGTTAAAAGAGCTAGGCAAAGAGAACGATCCTTTGCTCAAAATCGCCATGAAACTGGAAAAAATTGCCACCGAAGACGAATACTTCGTTAAACGCGGGCTGTATCCAAACGTCGATTTTTACTCTGGCATCATCATGAAAGCCATTGGCATTCCAACCAATATGTTTACGGTGATGTTCGCCGCAGGCCGCACCGCAGGCTGGATTGCTCATTGGAACGAAATGATCAGCTCCGACTACAAAATTGGCCGTCCACGTCAACTTTATACCGGTCACCCCAAGCGCGATTATCCAAATAAATAATCCGCTCTGATCCACCTTTAAAGCCGCTTTTTAGCGGCTTTATTTTTTGAGGAATTCGCTATGGCAACCATCGCATTTTTAGGCTTAGGCAACATGGGTTACCCTATGGCTGGGCACTTAGCGCAAGCAGGGCACCGCCTCAAAGTGTATAACCGCACCGGTACCAAGGCGCAAAAATGGGTTGAAGATTTTGCAGGCCAACGCTGCACCTCCCCTAACGCAGCCATTAAAAACGCCGACTACATTCTGACCTGCCTAGGGCGCGACAGCGATGTACAGGAAGTATTGATTCAATCCAAGGCATTGGCCGAAATAAAAGCAGGAGCATTGCTTATTGATCACAGCACCACTTCTGCCACCTTGGCCGAAGAACTGGCAGCTATAGCGCAAAAGCACCAAGCCCGCTTTGCCGATGCTCCCGTGTCGGGTGGCCAACAAGGCGCACAACTTGGCCAACTTTCTATCATGCTTGGCTGCCAAGAAAGCGATTTTGCTGAGATTGAAAAACTGCTTGTACCCTATACCAAAGCCATTGCTCGCATGGGGGATGTAGGCTGCGGCCAGAAAACCAAAATGGTGAATCAGATTTGCGTGGCAGGCCTCATACAAGCGCTGGCCGAAGGGATTCAATTTGCTAAAAATGCGGGATTAGACGTGACTCAGGTTATGAAGCTTGTGGGTGCAGGAGCCGCCAGCAGCTGGCAACTGCTCAATCGTCATCAAACCATGATCGCAGGCCAGTATCAGCATGGCTTTGCGGTGGACTGGATGCGCAAAGACTTGCAAATTTGCTTACAAGAAGCGGTTCGCAATGGCTCAAGCCTGCCTGTAACCGCGCTAGTGGATCAATTTTACGGAGAACTACAACAGCAAGGGCTGGGTCAATACGATACCTCTGCCCTGCTTCTGCGTTTAAAAAATGCACCAAAATAATACCCACATTACGCAGCCACCAAGCTGTGCTTATTTTTCAGGTATTTTCAGCTTTTTACGCAGTAGCGCCTGCACTTCACGCGCCAGCTCCTCGGGCGCGAACTTCGATAAAAAGCCATCGCAGCCCACTTTTTCGACCATCGCTTTATTGAAATTCCCTGAAAGCGACGTATGCAACACCACCATTAAATGCTGTAACGCAGGGTCGCGACGAATTTCAGTGGTCAGCATATAGCCGTCCATTTCTGGCATTTCGGCATCGGTAATCACCATCAGCAGCTCATTCTCCAAATCCCGCCCCT
>JAYRHO010000121.1:0-3641 GCA_041907245.1 Saccharospirillaceae bacterium | reverse complement strand
CTTGGGTGAAAAGCAAGCCGCTCTGTACGAAGCCATCCGTGTGAGCATGGAAAAGCGTATTCGTGATTTAGTGGCCAAACAAGGCATGGCCAAGAGCCATATTGAATTTTTAGATGCGCTGCTAAAACTTCGCCAAGCCTGCATTGCTCCTCAGTTGGTGAAATTAGACCAAGCAAAAACGATTACCGAGAGTGCCAAGTTAGAGTGGTTGGCTGAGCACTTGCCTGAGATGATCGAAGAAGGGCGGCGAATTTTATTGTTTTCGCAATTTACCCAAGCGTTAGCCTTGGTGGAAGACGTGCTGAATAAATCAAAAATTGCGTACAGCAAATTAACCGGTGCTACGCGCAAACGCCAAGAAGTGATTGATGCATTTCAAAAAGGAGAAGTGCCGATTTTTTTAATCAGCTTAAAAGCAGGTGGCTCCGGGCTTAATCTCACTGCGGCTGATACTGTTATTCACCTAGATCCGTGGTGGAACCCTGCCGTTGAAAACCAAGCCACAGACCGAGCTTATCGTATAGGCCAAGATAAACCTGTGTTTGTGTACAAATTAGTGGCAGAAAATACCGTGGAAGAGCGCATTGCGCGCCTTCAGCAAAAAAAAAGCGTTAGCCGACGCGTTATTCTCTAGCACCAGCAAGGCCTCTAAAATAGAGGATAAAGAGGATTTATTGGCACTGCTAAGGCTGTGACAAAAATGCCTAAGCCATGGCCAAATAACGTATACTTCGCCCACAACCCGAACCACACCCAAAGGACAACTCCTCCCATGGCCGACAAGCAAGTCAACAACCCTCTACACGGCATTACGCTTGAGCAAATAATTACTCAATTACATGCGCATTATGGTTGGGATGGGCTGGCGGATAGGATTAATATCAACTGCTTTAAAAGCGATCCATCGGTTCGTTCTTCATTAAAATTTTTACGCAAAACGCCTTGGGCCAGAGAAAAGGTTGAGGCGTTGTATGTTGCTACTTTTGCAAAAACCATTTGGAAATAAATAGGTAAACTTAAATATTTAGCCGCAAATTCGTTTCAACCTCTTTTATTAGAACATCAGGCACTTCATTTTCAGTCGCCAATTTGCGCCAGTTAGAAACTTGCTCAATGGTTTCGTCGATTATTTGGTTAATAAATTTTCTGACAAATAGTGGGCTGATTTTTTCCAGCGAATAAAAATCTTCACGGGTGAAATTATCGCGCTTGCCATTTAAGGTCATCCAATGGCTGTTTACCCATTGGCTGCCAGGTTTGTAGCTGTAGGCTAGGTCATAGGCTGGAGCCAGTTCCCATTTCTTATTTTTGAATAAAAAGGCAAAGTTTTTGGCGTGGTCATCGTGGTTTCGGGCAATAATATTGAATGTCATGCGTTGAAATAATTGTTTGGCGGCGCTAGCAGGCAGTTTTAGCTGGCGAGCAATGCCAAAGAGTTCTGCATAAGAAAACGAGCCGGGTTTTTTATAATCCACATGGGCTAAGCCGTTTAATGTTTGCATGTGAATTTTTTCGTTGCCATCCCTATCAAAGCGTTGCGTTAGAAAATGTCTTCGCTCACCATCATTTAATAAATGGCACGGCATTATTTCAATGTCGCAATTTTTGGCCATTAAATAATAAACGTATTCCATTGCACCAAAACCTAATGGATCGCCAAAGGTTTCTTGGTTGCGGTTGTGTTCACTAATACCGTCAAATTTCATTAGGTAATGGGTGAAGCCTTGGGGAGCATCTACCTGCCCAGAGCGAATTTGGCTGAAGTCTTGGTTTAATGCCAGCACCGCTTTGGGACGAGCACCGCCTGCGCTCATGCCAACAGAAAGCAGCGCCAGTATGGCTTCACGGCTTTCTTGTTCGATGTTTTGAGTTGGTGTGGATAAAGAAACATTAAAATTTTCGCGTTCGGCTAAAATTTCTTGCGCGATATTTAATAAAGATTCAATTTCAATTTTCAGGCTTTGGTTAAGACTTTTAATGCGAGTGGGGGGCGAGTATTCCAATGCACCCATACCGCGTTTGCCTGTGTATTGCAGGCGTTGCAGCGGCGTAATGCTGCTTGGCAGTTTACCTTGGCTTGCCGCCCAAGCATTTAACACGGCATTGCCAAAATCGTCGGGTAGGGAGTCGGCAATTAAGCCTGGCAGCCCCTTAAAGGTATTAAAATCCAGTTCGGGAAAGGTATAAATGCGTTCGGCCAGCGGCATCTTAAGCGGGGATAATTCCAAACCTTGCTTTATAAAGCTTACATAGTATTCAAATGCGCCCAACCCGCTTTCGGTGTCGAAGCTGATCGCGCCAACCTTATGCTGCAAATAGCTAACTTCGATGGCTTCCATCACCATTCAGGCGTCTCCTCTTTAACCATTATGCGGCTGCGCCCAGAGGCGCGCTGGCGCTTTTCGCCTTGTAGTTTTGCTAGCTGAATAGGAGATATCGGTTGTGGCGGAAGAAACAAATTGAGCTGTTCGGCAAGCCCCAGCGCCATAAGAATGGCAACAAAAGCCTCAAGCGTGGCTTTACCCTTTTCCGCGTTGATAACGGCTCGCCTGCTTAAGCCTGAGTGCTCGGCAATATCTTGTTGTGTCAGATTTTTGTTCAGTCTGGCCTGCTTTAGGCGTTCGCCCAGTTCCTCGGTAAGGGCCAAGGGTGAGCTTATTTTAGTATTATTAGTGTGCATAAAATCAACCTTTGCTGCATTTAATGCTATTAATGTGTAATATAGTGACTATTGGTATCCTTGTCTAATTCTTATTAAATGCCTTATTTTAATGTGTAAAAAATATACCTTTATGTTTTCAAAAACCTATTGGTGTGCATAAATCATTACTTTATAACCAATTGATTTGAGCGAAGACAGAGGGAAGGGCAAGATTTGCACTGCACCCGTGCTTTACGGTACATTGCGCCGCGTTTTTTCTTGCTTAGGACGTGTTCGTGACTACCCCGCAAACCCCTTGGGAACTTTATCAAGCCGATCTCAAACGTGAAGGCTTCGCTTACGACAGCGCTCAGGAAATGGCCGTGCAGCATTTGCAGCGTTTGTATGATGATTTGGTGGCCTATGAGGCAGGGCTAAATAAATTCAGCGTGCAGCGATTTATTAATAAGGTCAGCAGTAAAAAGCCTGAGCCCATTAAAGGGTTGTATTTTTGGGGCGGAGTGGGGCGCGGTAAAACCTACTTGGTCGATACTTTTTATAATGCGCTGCCTTTTAAACGCAAAATGCGCACACATTTTCACCGTTTTATGCAGCGCGTGCATCAGGATTTAACCGAGCTTGCAGGCGAGAAAGACCCTTTAAAAATCGTCGCCGATCGCATTGCTAAAGAAGCCATAGTAATTTGTTTTGACGAGTTTTTTGTGTCCGATATTGGCGATGCCATGATTTTAGGCAGCTTGGTAGGAGAGCTGTTTGGTCGTGGTGTGACCTTGGTAGCCACATCCAATATCGTGCCCGATGGTTTGTATGCCAACGGTTTGCAACGTGCGCGTTTTCTTCCTGCGATTAAATTATTGAACCAATACACCGACGTGGTGAATGTGGATTCGGGTGTGGATTATCGTTTGCGTACGTTGGAGCAAGCGAACTTGTATCATTACCCGCTTTCCGCTGCCGCTGAAGCGGATTTGCAAAAGAG
>JAYRHO010000120.1:0-4026 GCA_041907245.1 Saccharospirillaceae bacterium | reverse complement strand
TTCCACACAGAGAACCACACTTCGTCACCGTTGGCATTGAACTCAGGCTGTACTACACGAGCTTGCGCTGGGTTTTTGATGCCAGACCACTCGGTAATAGGCAGCACTTTGTAGCCTGCATCCAAGTTGTTGATATCAAACACCGCCACAGACTGCGCCATTTTCATGTCGGGGTTCAAAGTGGTGTCCACATAGAGGTTGGTGGATTTGGGGTGGGTCTTGATAAACAGTGAACCACCGCCCTGAGCTTTCAGGGTTTGTACCACTTTCCATGCGTTTTCTTTGTGTTTCTCTGGGTCGGTACCGATCAGAGAGACGGTTTCATCACCTAGGTGGCTGGTTGCCCACACAGGACCAAACTTAGGATGCACGAAGTTCGCACCACGGCCTGGGTGAGGAATCTTACCCACGTCAACCAGAGCCGCCATCTTACGATCTTTAGAGTCGATCACAGCCACTTTGTTGGAGTTGTTCGCTGCCGTCATAAAGTAGCGGTGTGACACGTCCCAACCACCGTCGTGCAGGAAGGGTGCAGTACCAATAGTGGTTACTGTGAGGTTGTTGATGTCCTCATAGTTTACCAGCAGCACTTTACCCGTTTCTTTGACGTTCACGATGAACTCTGGGTGCTCGTGCGAGGCAATGATTGCCGCTACGCGAGGCTCAGGATGGTACTCTTGCGTGCCTACCACCATGCCACGAGTAGAAACGATTTGTAGAGGCTCTAAGGTCTCGCCATCCATAATGGTGAATTGTGGTGGCCAGTAAGAACCTGCGATGGCGTATTTGTCTTCGTAACCTTTGAACTTAGAGGTTTCAACCGAACGCGCTTCGATACCCACTTTGATTTCTGCCACTGTGGTTGGCTCTTTCATCCACAGGTCGATCATGTCGATTTTGGCATCACGGCCAATTACGAACAGGTAACGACCTGAAGCGGACATACGAGAGATGTGTACGGCGTAGCCCGTGTCGATGGTTTTCACGATTTTGTGCGTGTCGCCGTCGATCAGCGCAATCTTACCGTTGTCACGCAGGGTCACAGAGAACAGGTTCGCTAAGTTCAGCTTGTTCATTTGTTTCTTTGGACGGTTTTCAGGTTTTACCAAAACCTTCCAAGAGTCCTTCATGGCCTTCATGCCCCACTCGGGAGGTGTTGGAGGCTGATGCATCACATACTTGGCCATCAGGGTGACTTCTTCAGGCGTAAACTGGCCAGAAGAACCCCAGTTGGGCATACCCGCAGGTGAGCCGTAGCCAATCAAGGCTTCTAAGTAAGCTTGGCCTTTTTCCTGAGTAATATCGGGAGTCAGAGGCTTGCCTGTTGCGCCTTTACGCAGTACACCGTGGCAGCCTGCGCAGCGTTGGAAATAAATATCGCGTGCTTTGTCAAACTCAGCCTGAGTTAAATCAGGTGCGCCTGGGGTGCGTACGACGTTGTCCGCTGCATGAGCCGCACCGATGCTGCCCAAAGACAGCAACATAGCGAGTGCTAACGGGGTTTTCAGATTTTTCATAGGCTTTCCTCTCTCAAGTTATCGCTTTTTTAAGGTGAAAAATTGTTGCTTAAAAACGCTTATTGGCGGCAACAACCAACGTGCATTTTCTTGCAAGTAAATCATCAGGCTTTGGGTATAGCGTATTTATTAAATTGTTCAACTCTTAGGTTAAAATTTAATTTTCCTGTTGCGATCAATATGCCCTTAATGATTTTAAAATATATTGATCTGCCTCAGTTTCTTTGATTTTTCGTTCTGTTTCGCTTTTAAACCCATGTAAAGAATTGTCATTTTTCAATTTCAAAAAAGTTTTAATTTATTGATTTTTTTAGCTATTTTTTATGTGCCAAAAAAATACTTACAAATAACTACCCACAAAGTCTTAATAAAGCCCTGCATCAAACAGAGCCTTATTTAATTTTAAAACTTCCAATTTACCTCCACATCCAGAGCGCGCTCTGCTGCGGGTAGCTCATCGGGGTTTTGGTAGCTTTTATTGGTGAGGTTCAACGCCGCCGCACTAACGCTTAGATTTTTAGTCGGCTGATAATAAGCCGCCAAATTAAATTCGGCGTAGGAGTTGGTTTTTTGCGTGACAGGGTCGCCTTTGGAGTTGTAATCGTTGCGCTTGGATTTTCCGTAGCTGCGCACATAAAAATCCCAGTCAAAGTTCGACAGCATCTGCCATTCCAGCCCTGCTCGCGCTTGATAAAGCGGCAAGCCGCTGTTCCAAGTACTGACACCATTGCCAAAGGTGAGCTCGCGTTCTTGCGCGCTGACATTTAAATAAGGCCGCCAAGCATCAAGACGATAAGCCAGCATCAACTCTAGGCCAGTGGTATTGGCCTTTTTAGCGTTGAACCATTCAAAGCAATAGGTTTGGTTTTTACCTGAAGATGAAAGCGCACATTTACTGTCGGGCGTGTAAGCACCTGGGGAAGCAAGGATACGTCTTTTATCAATAAAGTTTTCGGCTTGGCTGTAATAAAGCGTGGCATCTAAGGTCAGCTGTTTACCATCAATACGCGCACCCAGCTCGTAGGTAGTGGCTTCTTCCGCTTTTAAATCAGGATTGCCGTAGTTCATGGCACTGTTGCCAGGCGAAGCCGAAAACTGCTGCGTTAGGCTTGGGTAGGTGTAGCCTTGAGCCACATTAAGGCGCAGTGAAGAAATATCGGAGCTTTGCCACACCAAAGACGCCGAACCCACCAGCTGATCGTCGCTCTGTTTGCTGGGGCTACGCTCGGTACTTTTTTCTAATTTTGAGTCGATGTTGTAATAACGCGCACCGAGGTTGGCTTCGAGGGCATCCATCAGCTTTATTTGTTGCTGCACAAAGACCGACCAGAAAGACTGCTCGGCCTGCTGATTCGAGAAAGCTGGCGTGGTAACAGCGGGTAAGGGGGCGGGCCTGTAGGTGGTTTTCGTAGAGGTCTTATCCACATCCAAAGCATCCATCTGATACTCAAAGCCCAGCAAGCTGGTGTTCTCGCCAAGCACACGACTGGCAATATTGAATTGCACACCCTGAGTAATAAGATCGTCGTGCGAGCGTGAAAAACTGTCGCTTTTTACCGCAGGCGCGGGCGGTGGCGTCAATTTAGCAGGGATGTCCACATTGGTGGTGTTATCCATAATGCGCGTGCCAGCCTGGTAATAAAGGTTGGCCTGTACGGCATGAACCTTGGCGCTGTCGTCTTCAAAGCGGTAATTTAAGGCATTGCGAGTGCTGTCGCGCTTGGGGAAATCCAGGCGCATATCCATATTTTCAATAGGAGCCATCCAGGCCGTGGCCGACTGTTTGAAATAATCCCCCTGCCAAGCCAAGCGCTGCCTGTCATCCACACGATAACCCAGTTCCGCCGAAACGGATTTTTGCTCGGAGTCGCTATCGACCAGCCTGTGAGTATTAACAAGGCTCTGACCTAAGGGTTTGTTGGCGATTTTATCGGGCGTGCGGCGATCACCAAACTCCGCCTGTGCCGCTTGCAAACGCCAATCTAGGCTGTCTGTTGCCCCCATTACCCCAGCACTGGCGCGATAGCCGCGCGTGGCACTGTAATAGCCCGCACCAAGAAGCACTTGCTGCTCGCCCGCCAAGGCTTTGCGCGTGGTGATGTTCACCACCCCACCTATGGCATTGCTACCGTGTACCACCGAGGCCGAGCCACGCACCACTTCAATCTTATCAATCATATTCACATCAATAAGTAGCGGAGATCCGTAGGTGGAGTGGTCAGGAATGGGCTGGCCGTTGATTTTAACCAGCACGCGGCGTGAGTTCTCACCGCGCAACGACAGGCGCTTCATGCCAGGCACACCCGAGTCCACCACATCGATTCCTGGAATATCGCGAAATACTTCGGCCAAATCGGAAACAGGCTTACGCTCCAGCTGCTCGCGCTCAAGCACAGTGATGGCCGCAGGAGCCAGCAAGGCCTGCTGGCGAAAGCCTGTGGCACTCACGACCTGCTTACTTAAACTGGCTTCCTCTTGCGCCCACAGCGAGCCAGACGCTCCTAAGCTC
>JAYRHO010000119.1:0-1634 GCA_041907245.1 Saccharospirillaceae bacterium | reverse complement strand
GCTTAAAAATTACGCAGATTTTGCAAGTTTTGGTGGATTTGTCCCACGAAATATCTGGAGCAAAGAGTTTCTCACCAGCCTGTTAAGCATGAAAGAATTAAGCATGGAAAAATTCAGCAACTCAGTTTGTGAATCAATCGGCTATTACGTTTATGCACTTACCAACCCGCTTGAAAATGACAGAATTTTCTACATTGGCAAAGGCAAATATAACCGGGTGTTTGCTCATATCGAATATGCAGTAAGCAAAAATAAGGCTCCTCCTGAAGACCTCGATGACGACTCAGATCTAAAGTCAGACAAAATAAAAAAAATACTAAGTGAAAATAAAAAGCCAGGAATGTATATTATTCGCCACTCGCTAACAGAACGCGAGGCACTATTAGTCGAGGCCGCATTAATTAACGTTTTAGATTGGCAATTGGAAGCAGGCCTGACAAACAAAATTTCTGGTCATGGCACATCAGAATATGGGTTAAGTACAGTTACCGAAATTGAAACCGCACTTGGCGATACGTTTGATATCAAAAAAATACCAGACGATGGCAAAATAGTTGCAATCAACATCAATAAAAAATGGCCTGAAGTTAAAACTAAAGACGACATACTTGAAGTTTCCAAAGGCTACTGGAGAATGGGCTATAAAAATGCGCAGAATTGCAAGTACGCAATAATACACGCCAACGTCATAGTTAGGGCTTTATTCGATATTAATTCATGGAAAAAATCAGAACATCATAACAACCGACTTTCTTTTGAAATCGAGAAGAACGAACATTTTCCGATATACCCCAACCAAGGACTCGGTGAGTTACTTCCAAGAGGGACACAAAATCCGATTCGATACATAAGGTAGCTCGCAATGAATGATCAATACAAATGGCCTGCCAAACTCAATAAATTCGGCATCACCGATCCATTTCTCAAGATTCTGGTTGCCAAATACGAGCGGGAGATTCCCTGGCAGATACAGGTTCGCAATGAAAACGACCTGCGCCAGTTTGTTGCCGAGCACATGCTGCCAAAACAAATGCTGCGCATTACCTTTCCGGTAGCGGCGGGTAGCAAGCATTGTTTTGTCGAGGCCAGGGATGTCAATCTCAAACTGGCGCTAGAAGCAGAGACAGGCCTGGATGCGAGTGATATCGAAATCTTGAAGCTGATTCAAGAGGAAGACGGCGATGACAGCGCGGCAAGGCAATTGGCATGGCTGGTGAACGTGAATAAGGCGCGGGCCTTCAATAGCTGGCGCAAACTGTTTGATGAGCAATACGCCGCGCAAGCGGCTTTTGCGCTGCTGTTGTTACGCCCATTGCTGGATATGTCGCCCGCCGGAAGCAGGCGAACGGTGAATCTACCCGCACCCAGCGTAGTGGAATGGCTTTTCAGGCACATTCAGCGAGAACGCGTATCCCCCAATGAAAATATCGCGCTGCTGTATACCAGCAAAATTGCGGACAGCACACAGCCCCGACATCGCGATGGCTGGCAATACATCCCGGCGGACGAGAGCATGGCGCAGATGCTGGCCGCGAACTGCCAAAACTCTGGCTGGTGCGTGGCATCGAGCCATTGGGCGAAGGCATATCTCCGGCGCTCTGCTTTTTACATATTGCGGGCAAATGACAAACCGG
>JAYRHO010000118.1:0-5525 GCA_041907245.1 Saccharospirillaceae bacterium | reverse complement strand
GCTGGCCAACACCGGCGTGCCGTTCTCCTTCATCGACCAGGGCGTGCGGAACAACTTCCGCTACTTCTACGCGGTCACGGCCTTCGACGTGAATTCGATCGAGTCGGGCCCGACCTCGCTTTGACGACGAAAGCGCACAATACAGTGTTGCTCCGGGGCAAGATACTTTAAGCTGCGTGCGCCAAGGCCTGCTGCGTCAGGCACTGAGCTTGGTACAAGGGCTGCAACAGGATTACCCACAGCATCGGCTGTTTATAACAGGTGGCGATGGCCAGTGGCTGGCTCAGACCCTAGCCGTACCCTACTACCCCGATTTGATTTTTGATGGAATGGAATTATGCGCTGGATATTTTTAACCCTCGTCTTTGGCAACCTGTTGCTGCTTACCTATTTTTGGCAGCAACAAGGCACGCCTGCCGTTGCTCCGAGCGCGGCGGTAGACCTGCCCATTGGCGGCAAAAAAATCCAGCTTATTAGTGAACTGGAATCCCCTTTGCCCACCATAGTGAAGAACGCCCCCGCCAAAGAGCGCACCCCGCAGTGCTATATGGCCGGCCCTTATAACAACGAAAGCGCCGCGCTCAATCTACTGGAGCGCATCAGCGCCCAAGGCCTAGCCGCCAATTTAAAAAGCGTCCAAGTAGCGGGGGCTGAACCCAGCGACTACTGGGTTTATGTCGCGCCTCGCCCCAGCCGTGAAGAAGCACTACGCACCTTGCGCGAGCTGCAAAACCGCAAATTTGACAGCTACATCATCACGCAAGGCGAGCTGGCCGAGGGCATTTCGCTAGGCTTATTCCGCAACGCCGACTCCGCCTACAAGCTGCAAAAAGCCACCGAGGCCGTTGGCATCACCTCTGTGGTGCAGATTATGAATAAAACCCAACAAGAGTTTTGGGTCGAAGTGCGCGACACCACTGAGCTAAACGACGCCCTACGCGAGCGTATGCAAGGCAACGACAAAGACATTCGCTGGGAACTGCTGGAGTGCAACTAAGTCGATAATAAATAAGAAAAAAAGGTTGACAGGGTAAAGAGCTATCAACATAATGCGCGCCACTTTGGTGAGGTTCCCGAGTGGCTAAAGGGATCAGACTGTAAATCTGACGCGCGAGCTTCGCTGGTTCGAATCCAGCCCTCACCACCAACGAATTTGAAGAACAGTGCTTAGGCGCTGCTCAGAGCGGTATCTGCGGGTATGGTACAATGGTAGAACCTCAGCCTTCCAAGCTGATGATGCGGGTTCGATTCCCGCTACCCGCTCCAAAATTTGCTGATATGGCTCAGTCGGTAGAGCGCATCCTTGGTAAGGATGAGGTCCCCAGTTCGACTCTGGGTATCAGCACCACTATTAAAAAAGCCCTTGAGAAAACTCAAGGGCTTTTTTTATGGCTGAAATAATTGCACGCATTGAGTTTGGGCGCGCTGCGCCCGCGCTCGGCTAAAACTTCAGCTGATAACCCAGGGTAAAGACACTATCGGTCTTGGTGACTTTGCCCGTTGCAGGTGCAGCCGCAGCTTTGTCGATATCAAGAGCGCCGTAATCCACTGTAACCATGGCGGCTTTATCTAGGCTGTAATCCACACCCACGGCATAAAGCACGCGCTCAAAATCCGTTTTGTCGCCCTTATTAAAACCAACCTGCGCCTTGAGTTTGTATTTTTCAATCTGATGAGTGACGTTGGCAATGCCCGCCATTTCATTGAGCTTCGATTTATCGCTGTCTTTGGCGTACTGCACAATTGCACCAAAAGCCGTGGCCCCAAGCTGATACTGCCCAGCCAACTGCACGCGGTCGCTGCGTGCGCCAACATCGGTTGCCGTACCTGAAGCCATATTTACATCAGCAGCCAGTGCCGCATACAAATTACCCTGGCTGTACACCAGCGAACCACTAAAGGCATCGGCAACGTTGCGCTCCGCCTTGCCATCGCCATCGACGTCTTGGTTTTCACCTGGCATAAAGGCCAAAGTCGCCACGATATTATTGAAAGCGGGCGAGCTGTATTGCAGCGCATTATCTGCACCATTTTGCCCACCAAGCACGCCTGCAATATCGCCCTGTAAAAAATTAAAGGGGTCAATTTTGCCTTCAGTGGCACGCAGCGGCGTATTAAATAAACGCCCCGCTATCACTTGGCCAAAATCCCCTTTCACGCCCGCGTAAACATCGCGTGCGCTGAAGCTAAATTTATCTGCTGCTGTTCCTGAATTGCCATCGTCGGAATCAAAACCGTATTCAATGCGATACAAAGCCGTCAGGCCATTTTGCAAAGGAATATCTTGATTGACACCAATGCGTGAAGAACGCGAATTAAGCGCCCAATTGGCTTTTTCGGCTTTGCTTTCTAAATCTTGATGATCAAGAGTGAGATAAAACATGCCGTAAAATTTCGGCCCTGCTGTTTCTTCGGCCTGCGCGCAAAATGCACCACCAACCAAAGCTGACCCAACAACCACTGCGAGCGTTTTTTTAGAGAACTTCATAGCCATTCCTTATCCTATGTGGGAGGTTTTTCAGTTATAGATACTATTTAACATCATGGCTAGACGCACACTGGCTTTTTGTGCCTGCACAGCCAAAATTGGCGCAAAATATTCTTTGTATTTCTCATCAACCTTATGGCTCGGCGGTATCAGACGATAGGCATCCTGCGTAATAGCAAAAGACTCCTGCGCCCAAACCAAAGGCGTCCCTTGTTGCCATTGCGCCTTCTTGGCCGCTGTCATTTCTTTTAGCCAAATCTCCGCTTGTTTTTCGTATTTACGATGGCTAAGTAAGCCATTATCCCAAAGCTGGTGCATGGTAATGGCTTTATTTTTTTGTTGTAGGTGCAGTTTATTGCCACCCAAATCGTCGGCATAAGAAATATGCAAAGGCTGGTGCAAGTCGGCAACGAAATGACTTAAAAACAACAAGGACTGCCAATCGTTATCGGGATTTTTGGCAAGGCGTTTTTGCATTAAAGGAATGGCAGAAAGCACGCAGCCATTTTTACCGCAATCCTTTTCTGTTACGGTTTTGGCTGAACGAGGCAAATTCATGTAGTGCCAATACTTGCTGGCTTTATGGATTTTTTCTTTGCGAATGCTATCTGGCCAAGGGCAGGCTTTAGCAAAGCTGTCGTAGGGTGTCTTTTTTATTAAAGCGTCAATACGTTGCTGTGCTTTGGGGGTAAGCTGCTCGTATGCAATCTGGCAAATCGCCGAATGCGTTTGAAAATTAAATGCCCAAGCCGCAGGTATAAAAAAGACAGCAACAACAAACAGAATAACTAAACGCATAAATAACCTTTCGCTCTAGTGGGCTTTTTCCCAGTTATCGCCCACCTTGGCATCCACAACCAGCGGCACGTTTAATTGCGCGGCTTGCTCCATAATTTTTTTCACTTCGCGCGCAAAATTCTGCGCTTGCTCGGCTTTCACCTCAAAAACCAATTCGTCGTGCACTTGCATCAGCATAAAAGCCTCGTAGGAGCTGTTTACCAGCCAGGCAGAAACGGCAATCATGGCTTTTTTAATAATATCCGCCGCCGTACCCTGCATAGGAGCGTTGATGGCGGTGCGCTCGGCATGTTGGCGACGCGGTACGTTTTTGCTGTTAATCTCAGGCAAATACAAACGACGACCAAAAACCGTTTCGACAAAGCCCTGCTCTTTGGCCTGAGTGCGTGTGTCGTCCATGTATTTTTGCACGCCAGGGTAGCGCTCAAAATACAGGTTTACATAATCCTGCGCCTCGCTGCGCGAGCAGCCAATTTGCTTCGCCAAACCAAAGGCCGACATGCCATAAATCAAACCAAAGTTAATGGCTTTAGCGGCGCTACGCCGATTACCGGTTACTTCCAATTCACTGATGCCAAAAACCTCGGCAGCGGTATGGCGGTGAATATCTTGCCCCTGAGCAAAAGCATGCAACAAACTTTTATCACCCGATAAGTGCGCCATGATGCGCAGCTCAATTTGGCTGTAGTCGGCGGCAACTATTTTATAGCCTTCGCGTGCAATAAAAGCTTGGCGTATGCGGCGGCCTTCGTCGCTGCGCGCGGGAATATTTTGTAAATTCGGCTCGGTCGAAGACAAGCGCCCCGTTGCCGTTACCGCCTGCTGATAGGAAGTGTGAATACGCCCCGTGTTTTTATTCAGCAGAGTGGGCAGTTTGTCGGTGTAGGTATTTTTAAGCTTGGCCAGCCCACGATGCTCCATCAGCAATTCGGGCAATAAATGCCCTTCATCGGCCAGCTGTTGCAGCACTTCTTCTGCCGTTGACGGCGCACCCGTGGGTGTTTTTTTAACGACAGGCAGCTTTAATTTATCAAACAGAATTTCGCCAAGCTGTTTGGGCGAACCTAAATTAAAGACTTGCCCCGCGGCGTTGTGTGCATCGCGCTCCAGCTCTTGCAGGCGCACCTCAATTTGTGCGCTTTGCTCGTGCAGTAAATCGGCATCCACTAAGGTGCCGTTTTCTTCCATGGCAAAAAGCACGGGCAAGGCAGGCATTTCAATTTCGGCAAATACTTTTTCTAAACTGGGAGCAGCCTGCAATTTTGGCCACAAAGTTTGATGCAAGCGCAAAGTAATATCGGCGTCTTCGGCGGCGTAAAAACCGGCCTTTTCAAGCTCGATTTGATTAAAGGTTAATTGCTTTGCGCCCTTTCCTGCTAAATCTTCAAAACTCACCGTTCGATGATTTAAATACTTTAAGGCAAGGCTATCCATATCATGGCGGTCGATGGATTCCAGTACATAGGACTCCAACATAGTGTCAAAAGCCACGCCTGAAATATTTATACCGTAATTGGCCATAATGTGCATATCGTATTTAATATGCTGGCCGATTTTGGCGATATTTGGGTTTTCTAAAATGGGTTTTATTTTTTCAAGTACCCAATTTATATCCAGCTGCGCGGGCGCGTCGAGGTAATCGTGCCCAAGCGGCACATAGGCAGCCTTAAAAGGCTCGAGTGCAAAAGAAAACCCGACCAGCTTGGCCTCTTTGTAATTGAGCGACGTGGTTTCCGTATCAAAGGCAAAAGCGCTGGCTTGTTGCAGCCGTGCAAGCCAAGTTTCAAAATCGGCTTTCGTTAAAATAATCTGATAATCAACGCTGGCAGCAGGCATGGCTTCTACAGCAGCAGGCGTATTTTCTGGTGCTAGGGAAGACTGTGTGCCCAGCTCCGCCAACCAAGATTTAAATTCCAACTCCGTAAATAGCTGCGCCAGTTCAGCGGTTTTCACAGGGCGTGGTTTTATTTCATCCAAAGCAAAGGGCAAGGCCACATCGCATTTAATGGTGGCTAATGTTTTGGATAAAAATGCAGCGTCTTTGTGTTCAATCAGTTTGTCGGCCATGGTTTTTGCACCGCGAAAACTTAACGTCGCAACCTTGTCTAAATTGGCGTAAATATCCTCAATGCTTCCTAGCCCAGACACCAAACCAATGGCGGTTTTTTCGCCTACCCCAGGTACGCCTGGAATGTTATCCGAGGCATCGCCCAAGAGTGCAAGAAAATCGACTATGTGC
>JAYRHO010000117.1:0-4543 GCA_041907245.1 Saccharospirillaceae bacterium | reverse complement strand
CTCATAAAGGTGAGGCAGTGTAATGGAGCGCGTACCTGCGTAAACGGTTTTTTTCGGCTTTTTATCGCGTTGGCTGCAACAGTGCATACCATCAATGATAAAAGCGCGAAAACGCCTGCATCACTTCCAACGATTCCGCTGCGGGGACGGTTTTCTCGGGTGCGGGGTCGAGGTTATAAAAGTAGCTTTGCGCGCGGCCTGACAGGCCAATATCAATGTAAAAATCAGGGAAAAGCACCGCTTCTCCTAAGTAGCTGCCCGACACCACCCAGTCCTTGTTGCGCGCCTTAAAAATGCTGGTACCTAAGCTGTAGGCATACTCATCGGCTTGGCACCGAAACAGAGTTTCCAGCAAGGTAACGGGCAAGTCGGCGTGCGAGGTGCGGCGTGCAACGGGCTTTGGCATGGCGCTTGGAAAGTGCATCACCACAGGCACTTGTGTTTGTTCAGGGCTGTAATTGCTGCCATGACCCCAGTAATTTTTACCGTGCTCGTTAAAAGACTCGCCGTGATCGCCCGTAATCAGCACCAAGGTATGCGCCAGCGCGCCACTTTGCTCCAAGCCATTGAGCACTTCGCCCAAGAGCGTATCGACATAGCGGGCGGCGGTTTTATAGCGGTTAAAATAGGGCGTGCGATCGAAATCTTTGTTGAGTTCAACGTGGTTGATGCTCTGCCAGTAGGGTTCGATACGCGGGAAATCGGGCGGAACGCTGTAGCCGTGCACCGCGTCGTAAAACAAAAAGCCAAAGAAAGGCTTATCGCCTGCGCTGGGTAGCCACTGCTGCCATTTATCGGTGATGGTGCGGTCGCGCTGCCAAGGCTCACCGCCTGCGGTGTACAGGGTCACATCGGTTAGGCCTGCAAAGATATTGCGGTCAAAGGCGGGGCTTACCAAAGTGGCCGAAGAGTACACCTGAAAATCGTAGCCCTGCTCTTTCAGCTTTTGCATCAATACCGGCGGCTGCTGCGCCGAGGTAAAGGCATTCCAATAGCTCACGGGCAGGCCATAAAACAGGCTAAAAACGCCTGCTTTGGTGGAGTTACCGCCACTAAAATGCTCGGGCAAGCTCAGGCCATTGGGCTTGTGGGCAAAGGCATACAGGTTAGGCATAAGCTCAGGAGTGAGCATATCGGCACGCAGCGTATCGACCAGAATAATCAGCAGATTATCTGGCTGCGCTGGTGCTTGGCACTGAATGGATGATGCGGGGTAATTGAGCTGTTTGCTGCTTTTACCCAGCTGCCACTGAACCTGATCGCGCACCGCTTGCGAATCCACCAGCCCCATCTTGGTCATAAAATCCAAGGCGGTAAGCGGATAAAACATCGGGAAATAACGGGTGTAGGCGGTTACATCGGTGCGGTAGTTGGCATCCGCCCAAGCGTGCCAAAGGTTAAAGCCTAAAAAGGCGACAAAGCTCAACGCCAGGGCTTGGCCGTAATGCTTGAGCTTGAGCGCCTTACCCGCCAACCACCATAAAAGGGCCTCCAGCAGCACGGCCACCAGCAAAGCCGCCAGCGCCATAAGCCAAGCCTGTAAGGAAAACTGAAAAACATCGGTGCCCGCATTGAGAATTAAATCCCAAACAAAGCCTGAAAAGTGAAAGCGGTAAATCGCAAAGACAAAGGTATCCAGCAGCAACAACAGCTGCGCCGCGCTCATAGCCACAATCAAACTCAGAGCCAAAACCTTGCGTGGTAGCAGTGCCAAAAGCCACAAAGGCAGTGCCGCCAACAGCAAAATAAAGCCCAGATGCCCAGCAAAAACCAAGCCCACATACAGCGCCTCCAGGCCGTTATCGACCTGCGCCGCGCTCAAATAACGCCACGCAATCAGCCAGCTGATGGGCAGGTTCAATAAGAAAAACACAGAGATCTGACGGATGGAGGCTTTCATAACGGCTTTTTATTTACCTTCTTTCACTTTACTTTTTTCGATCGACCTTGCCTGAAATCAAAATGCTGGCGCCGCCTTATAAAAGGCCGTGCAGCTTAGGCGCTAGGTAATACCAAGCCGCCGCTGCCACCGCGCCCAGCGCCAGTAAACCCAGTAGTAATTTGCGCCCCGCTTTGGAGGTTTCCTCCGAGCGCACCTTGAGGCTGCGCTTGGCGTCTTTGGGCAAGCTGGCTAACTGCGTCAGCACGCTGCCAAAGAGCAAGCTGATTTTGGCCTGAGTGTTAATCGCCCAGCCGTTGGCATCCAAGATCGGGCCAAGGCTTCGGCGGCGCAATTTAAACCAAGCCATCAGCATCGAGGGGCCTGATACCAGTGCCACTATGCCCAAAACCAAGAGCGGCCACTGCCACCAGCTCAGTGCGAGCAAGCCGCTGAACACCGCTGCGATGGCCGTACCAATAGCGCCCAAGGCCAAGCCGATGGCGGCGAAAATACCCGCAAAACGCGCGATATCGAAGGGGCTTTGTGCGGCCGTTGTGCCATTGGCATTCACGCTTTGCACTTTGCTTTCGACATTGGTCAGCAGCTTGCTGTCTTGGCCTTGCGCAAACTTTTGAATCTGCTGAGAAATCAGATCGGCGATGCGCTGATAGGGCGACCAGAAGGCTTGGCGCACGCTGATGGCGTTTTCGACGACCTTAACCACGGTGGCATCCCAAGCATTACCGTCGCGGTCATAAAACAGGCCGTTACGCCCTGGCATCAGCTCGTAATTCACCCCCGCGCTGACAACGGCAACCAGGTTTAAGCTGTCGCGCCCCGCCACAGGCTGGCCTTGGCGCTTGCAGGTGAGATAGAGCAAAAAGCTGTTGCTTTGCTGGGCGATGGCCGCGTGCGCGGCGATATCGCCCACCTCCACCACCAGATCGCAGCTCTTGCCGTCGATAAACAAACGCCCTGCCTGAAACACGGCCTTGTCTTTGCCTTCGTAAAAGTCCTGCAAGGACACGAAGTTGCGCAGCAGGCGGATAAAGTCTTCTTTTAGGCAGAGTATTTTATCCAGATCCACTAGGCTGTTGGCGGCTTGCTCTACGGCCAAGTCCTCGGCCACCTTGGCCAAAAGCGCGTCTTTGCGGTTTTCGGCCACCAGCTGCTCGATGCGCTCGATGGGCAAGCACTGCAACACGGGCAGCTCGGGCTTGGCGCTTTGCCATGCGAAATAAGGCTCGACTTCAGCCAGCAGCGCCTGCCACTGCGTTAAAGTCAGCTCGGTGATATCGCCAAATAACGGCTGAAGGGCGTTCTCTTTCAGCTCTTGCAGCGCCTGCGCCCAAGCAGGGTTCACGCCCTGCGTTAATGGCAGCGCGCCATGGGTACTGAGCTTGGCAATGGGCAGGGCTTTAAGCTCCTCTCGATTGGCCAAATTGACACTGCCAAGGCGCAGTAATTCGGCTTCTTGCACGCTCAAAAGTGCCAGCGCGCGCTCGTCGTAGCCCAGTAAAGCGGTGCGGGTAAAGTAGTCGTCGATCTTATCGCGCAAGGGCGCAAAGGCAGCCAGTGCTTTGCTGGCTTTGGCGTCAAAGGGGGGTTTCTCTAGGCTTTGTTGCCAGCCCGCAGCGGCTTGAGCTTGGGCATAAAAGCTTTCGATGGCCTCGGCGCTCACACCCATCTCACCACTGCGATCGAGCTTGCCGCCGACACAGGCCAAAATCTCGCCAACAAGCTGCGCCAGCCATTCATCTTTGACAAAGGCCACGGTAATAATGCCGTCGCCGTTGGCTTTGTCGGCGGGGAAAAGTGCGGGTAAATCGGCGGTCAGATTCGAGGTCAAAGGCGCATGAGGCTCGATATTGAGCAACGACTGCAAACGCCGCGCCGCTTGCTTTAGCCCCTCACCCTGCGCGTTGCTGCTAAAGCTCTCCAGCGTCAAAGGAGCGGGGTCAAACAGGCTATTTAAACTGGCTAAGTGCTCGTTCAGCCAAGCAATGCAGGCCAAAATCTCGGGCGCGCGAATACGCCCTGTTTTTAGCGGATCGAGGTAATTCAACATGCGCTGGTTTAGCGCCAAACGTGAAGTCGGGCAGGCCAACGTTGCCCAGAGCTTTTGATCCAAATGCTTCAGTGCCAATAAATCCTCGGCCTCTTCCAAACACACCTGATTAAAACCACCTGCATAAAAAAAGCGCCAACTTTGCGTCATGCCATCATCCTATTCACTACCAAATACTGGGTAAAAAAACGCGCCCAGTATAACCAAGCGCCCCCGCCTTGCCGATAAAGAATTTATGCCGCGCTTGCTGCGCCTCTGCCCCTGCCCCTGCCCCTGCCTTAAACTGCGCTGGCGTTTAAGCCTGCACTCACGCGGCTACCTATCGGTACACACTCCGCAGACACGCTGTGAATACATCCTTGTACGGTCTCTGTTGCCATCCATGGCAACAGAAGGTCTGCTCTTTGTGTACCGAAACGCCTTGCTCGTTGCGGCTTTACACGCCGTAGTAAACCGAAGCGTCCGCTGAGCCCTACAGTTATGTTCCTTGGGCTGCATACACCGCAGCGGCGGCCTGCATAGGACTTCAAGCCGTTTTGGCGCGGCGTTTCGGTGCACAATGAGCAGGACGTAGATTGCCTGGCCGCTTCTTG
>JAYRHO010000116.1:0-14003 GCA_041907245.1 Saccharospirillaceae bacterium | reverse complement strand
TTCTATGATTCGAGGCACATGGAGCCTAACTGAACCTCTGGTTCCCGTGAATATCCCCGCTACTATGGTTCGCGTCGGGATGGAAAAAGGCTTAAGCAAAGAACAACTCCTTAAAAACGTGGGCATCAGTGCGGAGCAGCTACAGGATCCGAGCACGCGTTTGACCTATCAACAATTGCTGTTTTTAGCCAATAATCTGATTGCGCTTTACCCTGCGCCTACCTTGGGGCTGGATGTGGGCAAGGCGATTAATATCAACCAGTTCGGCATGCTCGGTTATGCCATTTTAAGCTGTGCCAATTTGCGCAGCGCGTTGCGTCTTGGGCAAAAATACCACGCTCTGGTTGACCCCGCTTTTACCTTTGAAGTAGTGGATCAGGGCGACACTGTTGCCATACGCTTTACCTCGCATCTGCCGTTTGAATACATGTATCGCCTTGTCTGTGATGTGTTTTTGGGGATGTTTGCCAGCCTTGCGCGTTTTTTAACGGGCAATGAATTGCTGGATGCCAAAGAAATTCATGTCAATCACCCCGAGCCTGAGTACGCCAAGGCGTATTACGAGCTGACCAATTGCCCTGTGCTTTTTGATCAGCCGCGCACCGAAATTATTATGGATGCCGCTTTGCTGGATATGCCGCTGGCGATGGCCGACCAAGCCACCGCGCAGATGGCGGAAAAACAATGCGAAGATATTTTGGCGCGCATGGGGCCCAAAGAGGGCGTAGTGGCCAAAGTACGCCGCATTTTGCTCAGTAACCCAGGTAATTTTTTACCTGTGGATGTGGTGGCCAGCCACCTTGCTACCTCCACACGCACGTTAAGTCGCAGTTTGCAGGATGTGGGTACGTCGTATCAGCGCATTTTGGATGAGGTGCGCAAAGAAATGGCCATCGAGTATTTGCGTAATTCCAATTTACCCATAGAAGAAATCGCCGCGCTGGTGGGCTACTCCGATCCCTCTAACTTTCGCAAAGCCTTTCGACGCTGGACAGGACGCGCACCGTCCTATTACCGCGAAGATCGTTAAAAGCTAAAACAGCGCCAGCTGTTGCCTGTCTACCTCAGGAAGCCGTCCGCCTAAACCCAATAGGCGCACGGCTTTTTCGTTTTTTTGCAGCACTTGTTTGAGGAGCTGCGTAAAACCTTCGACACTGGCGTGATTGTGACTGTCGGTGAGCGTGGTTTGGCTGAAATCGGCAAATTTAACTTTGATAAAAGGCGCAAGGCTGGATAGCTCTACTCCTGCACGCTGGGCTCGGCCTTGCAGCTTTTGCCACAGCTCGGGCAAGGATTGCAGGCAGGCTTCTGGGCTGTCTAAATCCTGCAAAAAAGTGTGCTCCACGCTCAAGGATTTGCGCTCGTAATCGCTGCACACAGGGCTATGATCTATGCCTTGGGCACGCTCAAACAGCAGCGCTCCTGTGCGGCCAAAGGTGCGCACCAGATCAAACAGCGCCCAGTTTTGCACGTCTTGGCAGGTAAAGAGCTGGTAGCGGGCGAGGCGTTTTTGCTGCGCAGGGCCAATACCTGGAATCTTGCCCAAAGGCAGGCAGGGCATAAAGGCGGCAATGTCTTGCTGGCGAATCACGGTTTGGCCGTTGGGCTTTTGCCAAGCCGAGGCAATTTTGGCTAAAAACTTATTGGGCGCCACGCCTGCCGAAACGGTGATGCCCACCTCTTGCTCGATGCGCTGGCGAATGGCTTGAGCAATCAGGCTGGCGCTTTGGCTAGGGTCGATTTCTAAATAGGCTTCGTCGATGGACACAGGCTCAAAGGCCTGGGCGTAGGGTTTTAAAATCGCCATCACTTCTTTGGAGACGGCACTGTAAAGCGCCATACGCCCTAGTAATAGGGTTAGGTTGGGGCAGATTTGTTTGGCTTTGACGCTGGACATGGCCGAGCGCACGCCCAAAGCGCGCGCGGGGTAATTGCAGGTGGAGATGACACCGCGACAGCTGGTGCCGCCAATGGCCAGCGGAATATCGCGCAGGGCAGGATTGTCGCGCATTTCTACGCTGGCAAAAAAACAATCGCAGTCGATATGGATGATTTTTCTTGGCTGTTCTTTGGGCATAAATTGGGGTTTTTAAAATGCTTTTATGACGACCGCATGCAGAATGCGGAATAATAAATCTGTATATTTGTACAGTATATCCGCTAAAAAGCTGACAGCAAGAGGGCGAAGTGTTAAGTTGAGCGCCATTTTTAGGGAGGCCAGTGTGAGCCAGCTTATTCAAGCCAAAAGCCAGTTGTTGCAGCTTATCGCGCGGCCAGAGCATCGCTTTGCCGAAACCTTGGCCTTTATCGACCGGTATTTTTTCTACACTCCGAGCGCCTTTCGTAATGGCGATTTACACAGTGCTGCCAGTGAAAACCAAGGCAGCTGCAAAATACTGGCGCTGGCCAAGTTGTGGCAGCTTTCTGTGCCTGAAGTGCTTTTGTGTTTTGGTGAGCATTATCGTGCGCTTAAGCAAGAGCCAGAGGGACACTCGCACCCGAATTTGCGCCGTATTGAGCGCGACGGGCTTGCGCAAATTGAGTTTGAGATTTTTCCTTTAACTGCGAAGGACACCGATTGATGGATGGGATTTTAGCGCTCAAGGCAGGGACGGTTGCGCTCTCGACCTTGGAGGTTTTGACCAACGATTTAAGCGCTTTTGAAGCCGCCTTGGCACGAAAGCAAAGTGAGGCCCCCAGTTTAATGCGCAATTTTCCCTGCGCCGTAGATGTAGCAGGGCACACGCCAGAAGGCTTGGATTTGTGCGCGGCTTTGGTTTTGTGCAAGCGCTACGGTCTCTTGCCTGTGGCGGTGCGTAATGCCGATGCGAGTTGGCTTCCTTTGCTGGATAAGCTGCAAATCGCCAATTTAGGCTCAAGCCGCGTACGCACCACCACGGGCAGCGTGCAGAAAAAACGCCCGCTGCGCATTTATAAAGGCCATGTGCGCTCGGGGCAGCAGGTATTTCACGACGGCGATTTAGCCATTTTTGGTACGGTCAGCGCAGGGGCAGAGGTTCTGGCTTGCGGCGACTTACACATTTATGGCGTGCTGCGAGGGCGCGCCTTGGCGGGTATTAAAGGCGATGAAAACGCCACCATTATTTGCGCTCAGGGTTTTGATGCGGAGCTGGTGGCCATAGCAGGACAGTACAAGGTTTTTGAAGAGTCACCCAAAAGCACCGCCCCCACTTGCGTGCGCTTGCAAGATGGCAGCTTGAACATCACCGCCATTTCATAAATACTGCCCACACATTTTTTTTCACCATGGATGTTTATTGTGGCCAAAATTATTGTTGTGACCTCGGGTAAAGGTGGCGTCGGCAAGACCACCACCAGTGCGGCCTTCGCTGCGGCGCTGGCATTAAAAGGGCATAAAACGGTTGTTGTTGACTTCGACGTCGGCTTGCGCAATTTGGATTTGGTGATGGGTTGCGAGCGTCGTGTGGTCTATGACCTGGTCAATGTGGTGCAAGGCGAAGCCAATTTAAAACAAAGTCTGATCAAAGATAAACGCCTGCCCAATCTCTACATTCTGCCTGCCTCACAAACACGCGACAAAGACGCGCTCACCCGCGACGGCGTGGGCAAGGTGCTGGATGAGCTGGCGCAAGAGTTCGATTACATCGTGTGCGACTCGCCCGCAGGCATCGAGCAGGGCGCACAGCTGGCACTGTATTTTGCCGATGAAGCCATAGTAGTCACCAACCCTGAAGTGTCCTCGGTACGCGACTCAGACCGCATCATCGGCATTTTGCAAAGCAAATCGCGCAAAGCCGAACAAGGCGAAAGCGTGAAGGAGCACTTGCTGTTAACGCGCTACAACCCCGTTCGCGTTGAGCGTGGCGAAATGCTGTCCGTGGCCGATGTCGAAGAAATTTTGGCCATTCCGCTTTTGGGCGTCATTCCTGAGTCCGAAGCCGTGCTTAAAGCCTCCAACCAAGGTGTGCCCGTGGTGCACGACAGCGACAGCGATGCAGGCCAAGCCTACGACGATGCTGTATCACGTTATTTGGGTGAAAATCGCCCACACCGCTTTTTGGAAAAACAAAAGAAAAGCCTCTTGCAGCGCGTATTTGGAGGCTAGTTATGAGCTTGATGGATTATTTACGCAAAGAGAAAAAAACCAGTGCCAGCATCGCCAAGGAGCGTTTGCAGATACTGGTTGCTCATGACCGTGCGCGCGTAGGCAGCCCAGATTACCTGCCCAAGTTGCAACACGAAATCCTGGCAGTGATTCGCAAATACGTTGCCATCGACGACGAGCAGGTGACCGTTAGCCTTGAGCAGCAAGGCACCACTTCGGTGCTGGAGCTTAATGTGATGTTGCCTGAGCGCTAGGCAAGCTTGCCGCTAGGAGGCGAACTGTTTATAGTTCAGCCTCTTAGTTTTTTTATCACCCACGGAGTTTCTGGTGTTCTGCTTGATAAAACCTCCCTATTCATGGCCGCAATTAAATAGTCGATGGTGAAGCTCGGCCCTCTTTCGCCTGCACTTTTTTCATCTTTATTTTTTGCGATAGGTTTTTTATGACACCCGAACAATTTTCCGCATTGGCCGCCCAAGGCTACAACCGCATTCCTATCACTCGCCAAGTTTTGGCCGATCTCGATACGCCTCTGACCACCTATTTAAAACTCGCCAATGCGCCCTACAGCTATTTGTTTGAGTCCGTGCAAGGCGGCGAAAAATGGGGGCGTTACTCCATGATTGGCCTAAGCGCCAAGCAAATTCTGAGCGTGCGTGGCCAGCAGGTACAAATCCTTGTCGATGGCAAACTGAGTGAGGAATATCAGGTTGACGATCCGCTGGCCTTTGTTAGCGATTTTCAGCAGCGTTTTCGTGTTGCCGATTTAGGCGAGCTGCCGCGTTTTAATGGCGGTTTGGTCGGTTATTTTGGTTACGATGTGGTGCGCTATGTGGAGCCGCGCTTAAAAAAATCCTGCCCCAAAGACGATTTAAATACGCCCGATATTTTATTGATGGTGTCTGATGAAGTGGTCGTCTTTGATAATTTAAGCGGCAAAATTCATTTAATTGTGTTGGCTGATCCAAGCCTGCCCAATGCCTTGGCTCAGGCCGAGCAGCGCCTAGAGGCTCTGCGACACAAGTTGCGTGCGCCTTATACGGGGGCAGTGGGTCAGCCCTTGGCTAAGCCTGAGCAAATTGCAGAAAGTGATTTTAAATCGCTCTTTGGCGAAAACGAATTTCAGCAAGCCGTCGAAAAAATTCGCCAATACGTTTTGGCAGGCGACATTATGCAGTGCGTAATTTCTCAGCGTATGCGCGTGCCTTATGCGGGCGACCCTGTGAATATTTATCGTGCGCTGCGTACCTTAAACCCTTCGCCTTATATGTATTGCCTGAATTTAGGCGATTTTCATGTGGTCGGTTCTTCGCCTGAAATTCTAGCGCGCTTAGAAAATGGCGAAGTCACCGTGCGTCCCATCGCAGGCACGCGCTATCGCGGCAAAACCCCAGCAGAGGATTTAGCCCTAGAGCAGGAATTATTAAACGACCCCAAAGAAATCGCCGAGCATTTAATGCTGATTGATTTAGGCCGCAATGATGTGGGTCGCGTCGCCAAAGTGGGCGAAGTCAAAGTGACCGATAAAATGGTGGTCGAACGTTACTCGCATGTGATGCACATTGTTTCTAATGTGACGGGCGAGGTAAAAGACGGCGTTACCGCTATGGACGTGCTGCGTGCGGTACACCCTGCGGGCACACTCAGCGGCGCACCCAAAGTGCGTGCCATGGAAATTATTGACGAGCTAGAAAGCACCAAGCGCGGCATTTACGGTGGCGCTGTGGGTTATTTAAGTTGGAACGGCAATATGGATACCGCCATTGCCATTCGCACGGCGGTCATTAAAGACGGCTATTTAAATATCCAAGCAGGCGCAGGCGTAGTGGCCGATTCGGTGCCGCGTTTAGAGTGGAAAGAAACCTTAAATAAAGGTCGCGCCATGTTCAAAGCCGTCGAAATGGCACAGCTTGGTTTGGATAACTAATTGCACCCAATTTTAAGATCAAGGTTGCCGCATACCCTATGCCGCGACCTTGCCCATCGAGAGCAAAATCATGTTACTGATGATCGATAACTACGATTCTTTTACCTACAACCTGGTGCAGTATTTTTCTGAACTGGGGCAAGAGGTAAAAGTGTTTCGCAACGACGAAATAAGCTTGGCTGAAATCGAGCAGCTAAACCCAGAGCGTTTAGTGATTTCCCCAGGCCCTTGCACGCCCAACGAAGCGGGTATTTCTTTAGCGGCCATTAAACACTTTGCAGGCAAGCTGCCCATTTTAGGCGTGTGCCTAGGGCATCAAAGTATTGGTCAGGCTTTTGGTGGCGATATTATTCGCGCAGGCCAAGTGATGCACGGCAAAATCTCCGCCATTCATCATGCCAATATCGGTGTGTTTCAGGGATTAAAAAATCCTTACAACGCCACACGTTATCATTCATTAGTGATTGATAAACGCACCTTGCCCGACTGTTTGGAAATTACCGCTTGGACTGAAAACCAAGACGGCAGCATGGAAGAAATTATGGGTGTGCGCCATAAAGCTTTGGCCATAGAAGGGGTGCAATTTCACCCCGAGTCGATCTTAACGGAGCACGGCCACGACCTGCTCGCCAACTTTTTAAAAATGAAGGTGTGAGATGGCCGACATGGAAATAAAAACCGCTTTAGCGCGCATTGCCGAGCGCCAAGATTTAAGCACCGAAGAAACGATTGCGGTGATGCGTCAAATCATGCAAGGCCAAGCCGACGATGCTCAGATTGGCGCATTTTTAATCGCCATGCGCATGAAAAGTGAAAGCATCGATGAAATTGTCGGTGCGGTAACGGTGATGCGTGAGTTGGCCACAGGCATTAAAGTCGATAGCCCTTATGCGGTGGATATTGTAGGCACGGGTGGCGATGGTGCGAATTTATTTAATGTGTCCACCGCTTCGGCTTTTATTGTTGCCGCCGCAGGGGGTGTCGTTGCCAAACACGGTAATCGTGGCGTGTCATCAAAATCGGGCAGCGCCGATTTAATCGAAGCCATGGGTGTGAATTTAGCCATGACGCCTGCGCAAGTGGAGCGTTCCATTAAAGAAATTGGCGTGGGTTTTATGTTTGCGCCCATGCATCACAGCGCCATGAAACACGCCATTGGCCCAAGACGTTCGCTGGGGCTGCGCACTATTTTTAATATTTTAGGGCCTATGACCAATCCCGCAGGCGTGCCCAATCAGGTCATTGGTGTTTTTAACAAAGCGTTATTGCGCCCTGTGGCCGAAGTGTTGCGCCGTATGGGCAGTCGCCATGTGTTGGTGGTGGCCTCTAAAGATGGGCTGGATGAAATCAGTTTGGCGAGCGAAACCTACGCTTTTGAACTTAAAAATGGCGAAATTAAAGAGTTTGTTATTTTGCCTGAAGATTTAGGTATTAAACGCCAAGTGTTGTCTGGCTTAGAGGTAAACAGCCCGCAAGAAAGCTTGGCCTTGATTCAAGATGCCTTGGGCAAACGTGAAACCGACGCAGGCAAAAAAGCAGCGGATTTATTGGCGCTTAATGCCGGTGCCGCTATTTATGTCGCAGGTGTGGCCACCAGCTTCCAAGACGGCGTGAGCATGGCTGAAGATGCGATTTATTTGGGTGCCGCCTTGGAAAAAATGAAAGAGCTGGTGAGTTTTTCTGAATGCTTAGATGGCGAGGCGCAGCTTTCATGAATACCCCCACCATCCTTAAAAAAATACTGGCCACCAAAGAGCAAGAAGTGTTGGCACGCAGCAAAGCGTTGCCTTTGGCCGAAATCAAAGCTCAGGCGCTGGATCAAAACCCCAGCGAGCTGCGCGGCTTTTATCGCGCTATGAAAAATAAAATCGCCCAAGGCCAGCCTGCGGTGATTGCGGAAATAAAAAAAGCGTCACCCTCAAAAGGCGTTTTGCGTGCGCATTTTGTGCCAGAAGAAATAGCCGTCAGTTACGAAAAAGCGGGCGCAGCCTGTTTGTCGGTACTGACTGACCGCGATTATTTTCAAGGCCATGAAGATTATTTAAAGGCCGCGCGCGCGGCGTGCTCTTTGCCTGTAATTCGCAAAGATTTTCTTGTTGATTCTTATCAGATTTATGAGGCGCGCACGTTGAAGGCCGACTGTGTGCTGTTGATTGTGGCGGCGCTAAGCAAAATGCAGCTGCAAGATTTAGAAGGCATTGCCTTTGAGTGTGGCATGGATGTGCTGGTCGAAGTGCACAACGGCGAGGAACTGGAAACGGCGCTCACGTTAAAAACGCCTTTGCTTGGCATCAATAACCGCGATTTGCACAGTTTTAATTTAACCCTGGACACCACCATAGGCCTGCTGCCCAAAGTGCCTAAGGATAAATTGCTGGTGACCGAAAGCGGTATTTTGGCGCGCGCCGATGTGGAACTGATGCGCAGCCATCAGGTTCATGCGTTTTTAGTGGGCGAAGCCTTTATGCGTGCGCAAAACCCTGGCGAAGAATTAGCCAAGTTGTTTTTTTAAAACAGAGCTTGGCAGGTCGGTGATGGCGTATTTATAACAGCGGTGGAATCACCGCAGCGGAATAGGCGAGCTGTTCGGAATTTAAAGCAGGCTGCTCGTCGTTCCACACCAACACATCGTAATAGCGGCGAATGTTTTGCACATAGTCCACAGGCTCTTGGCCTCGGGCATAGCCGTATTGGGTGTTCTTGTAGTATTTCTTTTGGCTAAGTAGTGGCAGCGTATCTTTCACATCCAGCCATAGGTTGGGGTTACCGCCGTTTTTTTCAGCCAGCTTGCGCGCATCTTGTAAATGCCCAAAGCCAACATTGTAAGCCGCTAAGGCCAGCCAAGTGCGGTCGGGTTCGGATACCTCAGGCAAACGTTCACGCAAACGCGAGAGATAGAGCGCGCCGCCATGAATGCTTTGCTTGGCATCCAAGCGGTTGGCAATTTTGAGCTCTTTGGCGGTGGGTAAGGTCAGCATCATCATGCCGCGCACACCCGTGAAACTTTTGGCATTGGGGTTCCAGTGGCTTTCTTGGTAGCTCATCGCCGCCAGTAAGCGCCAGTCGAAATTATGATTGCTGCCAGCCCCGACAAAATGCGCCTTGTATTTATCCAGCTTGAGGTTGGCTTGCTGCGCAAAACGGCTGGCGCCCACGTAATCCAAGGTATCTAAATGACCGTAAAAACGCTCGGATAAGGTTGCCAGCAGATTGCTGTGCTTGGCCGCCGCAAAAAACCGCTTAGAGGCCAAATACAGGCTGTTGTCGCGGCTGTAAGGGAAGGCCCATGCCATCTGATAGGTGGTTTTGGTTTTAAAGGCGATGTCCAAATTGGGGAAATAGGCCTTGAGGACGCGAAACTCGTTTGAGTCGAGCAGGGTGTAATCCAGTGTGCCGTTATTGACCATTTGCAGTAAATCACTGCTTTCCAATTCGGTACTTTCACTCCAGCTCAGGCTAGGCACATCGCGCTGCCATTGGCGCAAGCGTTCGGCGTGACTGGAGGAGGCGCTGACCATCAGCTTGCCTTGCGTTAAATCTAAAGGCGAGCTGGGTTTTGGGCTGCCGCGACGGTAGATGACGGCTTGTTTGACGTCTTTGTAGCCGGTGCTGAAGCGAAACCAGCGTTCGCGTTCGGGGGTGTGGGTGAGACCGGCCGCTGCGAAAGCGGCCTTTCCTGTCTCTAGGGTGCTAAGAAGGTCGGTGGTGTTGTCGGCAACCACCACTTTGAGTTTGACGCCCAAGTATTCGGCGAAGGCTTTGGCCAATTCGTATTCAAAGCCCGTGGGGCCGTCACGGTCTTGGTAGTAGGTGGTGGGGCTGTTGCGGGTAACGACTACCAGAGTCCCCGTCATTTTCACCAGTTCTAATTGACTCGGTCGTACACTGCCAGAGAGGGTTAGCAGACAGAGCGCAACAGCTAACACTCGAGTTAATGGACGAATCATGCCATACACCCTTGGTTTGTTTAAATAACTGCACTATTTTGGTGTATTTTCTTTAACTGGAGGGTATTTTAGTTTGCCTGTTGCCTAAAAAACAACCTTGAACGCTTAGGGTTTTTGTTATCAAATTGTGCATTTTTTCTAATGAAAAACGCCTAAGTCTTTGATTTAAAATTGAAATGTTTGGCCAAAAAGCCAGCGCAAAGGGTGTTTCTAGCACCTTGGAACAGTGCGTTGCGCAGCGGACGGCGGCCTGTCTTGGCTAGAAGCGCAGGCGGGCTTCGGGTATGATGGCCGCCATTTTTTTGCTGACCCTCGCTCTGGAGTTTCCTCATGCTTGAGCTGCGTGGCGCACCTGCGCTTTCTGCCTTTCGCCAATCCAAAATCCTCTCTAAATTGCAACAAACCGTGCCTGCCGTGCAGTCGGTTTATGCCGAGTTTGTGCATTTTGCGGATTTAACCGCAGACCTCAGCAGCCAAGAGATGACGGTGCTGGAGCGCTTGCTGCAATACGGCCCCAAAGTGCCCGTGCAAGAAGGCAAGGGAGAGGTTTTTGTGGTGGTGCCGCGTTTGGGCACGATTTCGCCTTGGTCATCGAAAGCGACCAACATCGCGCAAAATTGCGGCCTTGGCAAAATCAAACGCCTTGAGCGCGGCCTGCGCTATTTTGTTACGGGCGTCACGCCCGCCCAGCGCGCTCAGATTGCGGCCTTACTTCATGATCGCATGGTCGAGATCGTCTTAAGCGACAGCCAGGATGCCGCCAAGCTTTTCGTTAAAGCCGAACCTGCGCCTTTTACCACTGTGGATATTTTGGCAGGGGGGCGTGCCGCGTTGGTGCGCGCCAATACCGAGCTGGGCTTGGCGCTGGCCGAGGACGAAATCGACTATCTGTTTAGCAACTACCAGAACCTAGGGCGCAACCCCACAGACGTCGAGTTGATGATGTTTGCTCAGGCCAACTCCGAGCACTGCCGTCATAAAATCTTTAACGCCAGCTGGGATATCGACGGCGAAGCGCAAGATAAATCGCTGTTTAAAATGATTAAAAACACTTACGAGTGCCACAGCGACAACGTTCTTTCGGCCTACAAAGACAACGCTTCCGTTATTACGGGACATCAAGCAGGGCGCTTCTTTCCCAAGCCTGGTAGCAACGAATACGCCTACCACCAAGAAGCCATGCACATTCTGATGAAAGTCGAAACCCACAACCATCCCACCGCCATTGCGCCTTATTCGGGCGCGGCCACAGGGGCGGGCGGGGAAATTCGTGACGAAGGTGCAACCGGCCGAGGCTCTAAGCCCAAGGCGGGTTTGACGGGCTTTACCGTCTCCGATTTGAAAATCCCAGGCTTTGTGCAGCCTTGGGAAAGCCAGTACGGCAAGCCCGACCGCATCGTGTCGGCGCTGGATATTATGATCGACGGGCCTTTAGGTGGCGCGGCCTTTAACAACGAGTTTGGCCGCCCGAACCTGACTGGCTATTTCCGTACCTTTGAACTTGCGCACAATGGCGAAGTGCGCGGCTACCACAAGCCCATCATGATTGCCGGTGGCTACGGTAATATTCGCGACGAGCATGTGCAAAAAGGCGAAATTCCTGTCGGTGCTAGCCTGATTGTGCTGGGCGGCCCTGCCATGCAGATAGGCCTTGGTGGCGGTGCGGCCTCCTCGGTAGACTCGGGCAAGTCGCACGCTGACTTAGACTTTGCCTCAGTACAGCGCGATAACGCCGAAATGGAGCGCCGCGCGCAAGAAGTTATCGACCGCTGCTGGCAGATGGGCGAGCAAAACCCCATTACCTTTATTCACGACGTGGGTGCGGGCGGCTTGTCTAACGCCTTCCCCGAACTGGTCAACGACGCAGGACGTGGCGGGTTGTTTGAGCTGCGCAACGTGCCCAACGACGAGCCTGGTATGAGCCCTTTGGCCATTTGGTCGAACGAATCGCAAGAGCGTTATGTGCTCGCGGTCGCTAAAGAAAACATGGCGCTCTTTGATGCGCTGTGCGCGCGCGAGCGTTGCCCCTATGCGGTGGTGGGCTATGCCACGCAGGAGCCGCATCTGACCGTGACCGACAGCCACTTTGGCAATAAGCCGGTGGATTTACCGCTGCAAGTGCTGCTGGGCAAACCTCCGCGCATGCACCGCAGTGTGAAATCGGTACAGGCTAAAACTCAGGCTTTTGACGCCTCGGCTGTGGATATTAAAGAAGCCGCCGAGCGCGTGCTGAGCCTACCTACGGTCGCCAGCAAATCCTTCCTGATTACCATTGGTGACCGCTCCATTACAGGCACGGTCGCACGCGACCAGTTTGTCGGCCCTTGGCAAGTGCCCGTGGCGGACGTGGCCGTGACCACCTCTTCGTACGACACCTACAAAGGCGAAGCCATGGCCATGGGTGAGCGCACTCCTGTGGCGTTGCTAGATGGCCCAGCCTCTGGCCGCTTGGCGGTGGCCGAAGCCATCACCAACCTCGCCGCCGCGCCCATTGAAAAACTCTCCGATATTAAAATGTCGGCGAACTGGATGGCCGCCGCTGGCCACCCAGGTGAAGACGCCATTTTATACAGCACAGTCAAAGCCGTGGGCATGGAGCTGTGCCCTGAGCTTGAGATCACCATCCCCGTGGGCAAAGACTCCATGTCGATGAAGACGCGCTGGCAGGAAAACGGCCAAGACAAAGCCGTTACCGCACCGACTTCCTTGATTATTACAGGCTTTGCTCCTGTTTATGACGCGCGCAAAACATTAACGCCCGAGCTGAAACTAAACCAAGGCGCGACCGACTTAATCTTGGTGGACTTGGGCCGTGGCCAAAACCGCCTAGGCGGCTCTTGCCTTGCGCAGGTGTACGGCCAGCTGGGCGCTGTACCTGCCGACCTTGACGACGCAGAAGACCTCAAAGCCTTCTTTGCCGTGGTGCAGGGCTTAAACGGCGACGACAAGCTCCTTGCCTACCATGACCGCTCCGACGGCGGCCTCTTTGTCACCTTGGCCGAAATGGCCTTTGCCGCGCATGCAGGCATGGACGTGTCTTTGGATGTGCTGGCCGATGACGAAGCTGGCCTTGCCGCAGCGCTCTTTAGCGAAGAGCTAGGCGCGGTGCTGCAAGTGCGCCGTGAAGACACAGAAGAAGTCTTGATGCAGTTTGAGGCCGCAGGCCTTGGCGACTGCACCGCCGTAATAGGCGCACCCAATGAAGACGGCCAGCTGACGTTTAGCTTCCGTGATGAAGAGTTCTACAGCGAAAGCCGTATCGCTCTGCAACGCACTTGGGCGGCCACCAGCTACCGTATGCAGGCGCTGCGCGATAACGCCGACTGCGCCAAAGAAGAGTACGACAACATCCTAGACGGCGAAGACCCAGGCCTGCACGCTGTGCTTACCTTCGACCAAAACGACGACATTACCGCAGGCCTTACGGGCCGCCCGAAAGTGGCTATCTTGCGCGAGCAGGGTGTAAACGGCCAAATCGAAATGGGCGCCGCCTTTGACCGCGCAGGCTTTGCGGCGGTAGACGTGCACATGAGCGATATTCTCTCTGGCCGTGTCAGCCTTAAAGACTTCCGTGGCCTAGTGGCTTGCGGCGGCTTCTCTTATGGCGACGTACTGGGCGCAGGCGCAGGCTGGGCGAAGTCCATCCTCTTTAACGAGCGCGCACGCAGTGAATTCAGCGCTTTCTTTGCCCGCCCAGACAGCTTTGCGTTGGGCGTGTGCAACGGCTGCCAAATGCTCTCCAACCTCTGGGAGCTAATCCCTGGCGCCGATCATTGGCCGCGCTTTGTGCGCAACACCTCTGAGCAGTTTGAGGCGCGTGTGGCTATGGTCGAAGTGCAAGAGTCTGACTCGCTGTTCTTTGCTGGCATGGCAGGCTCGCGTATGCCGATCGCCGTGGCGCACGGCGAAGGGCGCGTCGAGTTTAAGCAGGCTAATGATAAAGCTGAGCTAAACGAAAACGGCCAAGTGGCGCTGCGCTTTGTTGATAACAGTGGCGAGGCCACCGAGCGCTTCCCCTTTAACACCAACGGCTCGCCAGATG
>JAYRHO010000115.1:0-8598 GCA_041907245.1 Saccharospirillaceae bacterium | reverse complement strand
CCAAAGCCCCAAGCGACCAACTGGTGCTCGATACCGCCAAAACCATCCAAAGCTACAACGAGCAATTCTTGCGCTTGGTTGCAGGCAACTATCTGCCAAGCAACGCCAACGAAGGCTTAGGCCGCTTGCTGCACGCCTTTAAACTCACCACCGAGGCGGAACCTGTGCGCCTAACCATCAAAGCCGCACAAAAAGCCAAGCGCTTGCCCAAAGGCAAGGAAGAAGAGCTCGTAGAGGCCGCCCTAAAAGCAGGCGTCATCACCCCTGCGCAAGCCGAGCAGCTTAAAGCCGCCACGACAGCCTGCCTAGCCGCCTACGAGGTGGATGCCTTCACTCCAGAGGAATACTACGGCAATGGCGGCATTCAGGGCATGACCGCCACAGGCGATGGCGGCGCTTAATTGAGCGTTGAGCGTTGGGCTTTCGACATTAATAAAAACTGCGCCAAGCGCTCTACTCCAAGCGCCTGGCAGCAAACAAGGAACAAACATGAATCCACTACTGCAAGGCATCCGTGTTCTCGATTTATCACGCTTGCTCCCTGGGCCTTACTGCACTCTGACCTTGGCGCAGCTGGGCGCGGAAGTCATCAAAATCGAAGAGCCTAATGGCGGCGATTACGCGCGCGCCATGGCGCCTGAAATGTTCGAGATCGTCAACCGTGGCAAGCAATCCATTACGCTGGATTTGCGTGACGCCCAAGACGTTGCACGCTTCAAAGAATTAGTGAAAAACGCGGATGTGGTGATTGAGTCCTTCCGCCCAGGCGTGATGGACAAACTCGGTTGCGGCTACGACAGCCTTAAAGCCCTTAACCCCAAGCTGGTATACGCCTCGCTCACAGGCTACGGCCAAACAGGCCCCTATGCCGACCGCCCTGGCCACGATTTAAACTATCTAGGCTACGCGGGTGTGCTCGATCAAACGGGCCTTTCAGGCAAACGCCCTGCCATGAGCAATGTGCAAATTGCCGATCTTGCAGGCGGCGCACAAAACTGCACCATCGGCATTTTGGCCGCCATTATGGGCGCACAAAAAAGCGGGCAAGGCTGCTGGGTGGATATCAGCATGCTCGACGGTGCTTTAGCACTGCAAAGCATGGCGCTGGCCACTCATCACCGTCATGGCTCTACCCTAGCTCGCGGCCAAGACATGCTCACGGGCGCACTGGCCAACTACAACATTTACCGCTGCCGAGATGGCAAGTATTTAGCCGTAGGATCCTTAGAGCCGAAGTTTTTTACCGCCTTTTTAAAGGAAATTACCCCTGCGTTTTTATGGCCAAAGAAAAAGCCAAAAAAAGCAAGCTCCCTGCGCAACAAACCCAAAAAAGCAGCTGGCAGTAACGATGCGGTTTATAAACTCGCCAATAACCCGAAAAAGCTGCGCCGACTGATGCGGCCAATTCGCTGGGCAATTCAGCTGATTCTGCTCACCAAAACCCGCGACCAGTGGGAAGCCAAGCTTGCTCATAAAGACACCTGCGTGTCCTCGATTTTAACTTTGGAAGAAGCCCTGCAAAACGAACAAATCCGCGCGCGTGGCATGGTCAGCGAAGGCGAAAAAAGCGTACTCATTAACTCGCCATTTCGCTTTGTCGGCGCACAAACTCGCACCGGCCCAAGCCCTAAATTGGGCGAGCATAACGGGCAAATTTTTTCGTGAATTGAGCAATTAATTTCACAGGCATAACAACACCGTAGGAGCGGCCCATGGCCGCGATTAATTATCATGTCCGTAAAGATAAACCGCATCCCAATCGGGATAACGACCTATTTTCTCAACCAATCCTGCTCGCAATGGATTAGCCACAATATAACGCGCAGCAGCACGCAAATCTTCCTCCTGCCTCAGTACTCGATCATGAAAAGCTTCACCCCAGACTTTTTCGGAAAAACCTGTTTGATGCACAAATCTTGCTGAGGCTGACTTCATCATACCCACCAAAGTGGATAATCCGTGTTTTTCACCCAATGAAATAAGCCAATGTGCATGATCAGGCATCAACACCCAACAAAGCAGCTGAGCATCTTTTAATAAATCAGGTTGTAAAAAACCGTGAATAGCAGCTGTAGCCACATTCCAGTCTTCAAATATTCGTCCTCGCTGATAAGTGGTAGCCGTAATTAAGTAAATTCGATTGGGCTCTGAAAACCGCCCTTTGCGTAAATTTCCGTGTCCATTTAACGGGTAGGCCATTTTTAACATCCCTTTAACTTTAGATTCCACGAGTATAGTTATTGCTATTTCGCGGGCATGATTCGATCTATTTATTGCCATTTCGCGGGCATGGCCCGCTCCTACAACCTCAAAAACACCCATTCCACTCGCCGTTTGTCCGCATATGGCCAGTGGCGGTGTAGAATATCGCCCTTTAAAGCTAACCACGATAACTCTTATGAAAATCCTAATCACAGGCGCCAATCGCGGTATCGGCGCAACCTTAGTTGAAAAAGCCGCCCAGCTAGGCCACGAAGTCGTCGCTTTGGGTAGGAACATAGAAGCACTCACCGCGCAATGCCAAGCACATAAAAATGTGACTTGCGACCGGCTTGAAGTCACCGATGCGCTGCAATGGCAGCAAGTTGCGCTGCGCCACGCGCCTTTTGATGTGCTGATTAACGTCGCAGGCGTGCTATACAGTGGTCAGACGGGCGAACTCAAGCCCGATGAGGTGTCGGCCATGCTCGACGTCAACGTCAAAGGCACGATTTATGGCACCAACGCCGCTGCACAAGTGATGAAGCCACGCGGCTTCGGTCACATTATCAATATCGGCTCCACCGCCTCTCTCTTTCCCACCCCTGGCACGCCCATTTATGCCACCAGTAAATTTGCCGTGCGTGGCTTTAGCATCGCTGCGGCAGGCGACCTAAAACCCCATGGCATTGCCGTAACCCTCTTTGGCCCTGCGGCGGTAAAAACCGATATGCTAGAAAAACAACGCGGTGACAAAAACGCCGCACTTACCTTCACGGGCAAGCGCGCCCTAACGCCCGAGGAAGTAGCGGAAGCCATCCTAGGCCCAGTGTTGAAAAAACGCCCTGTTGAATACTTCTTACCACGCTCCGACGGTTGGCTGGGTAAATTCAGCAACGTATTTCCCTCCGCGTTTTTATGGCTGGCAGCACGACTGCGTAAAAAGGGAGAAAAGAATTTTAACGCCAAGGGTTTTTAACCTTAAACGCAGCCATTTCAGCCTTAATATGCGATAATCCGCGCCTTTTCTCGTAGCCCCTTGTTGCCCATGCCCGAAAATCGCTCTGTTTTATCGCACACCCCCAATAAAATTAACCGCCGTTTTGCCACCGCGCCGATGATGGATTGGAGTGATTCCAATTGCCGTATGTTTTGGCGCGCCCTCAGTAAAAATGCCCTGCTCTATACCGAAATGGTGACGACAGGCGCCATTTTGTATGGTGATAAAGCCCGTCATTTAAATTTCCACTTAGAAGAACATCCCATTGCCTTGCAACTTGGTGGCAGCAACCCAAGCGAGCTGGCGCAGTGCGCCAAAATTGCGCAGGACTGGGGCTACGATGAGGTTAATTTAAACGTCGGCTGCCCAAGCGATAGAGTGCAAAATAACAAAATCGGTGCTTGTTTAATGGCCGAGCCGAAGTTGGTGGCCGACTGCATTAAAGCCATGCAGAATGCTTGTGATATCGAGGTAACGATTAAACACCGTATTGGCATTGACGATTTAGACAGCTACGAATACATGCAGGGTTTTGTTGAGACTGTCTCGGCCACGGGTTGTAAAACATTTATTGTGCATGCGCGCAAAGCCATTTTGCAGGGGCTTTCACCCAAAGAAAATCGTGAAATTCCACCGCTTCGTTATGAAGAAGTTTATCGTCTTA
Source organism: Saccharospirillaceae bacterium (assembly GCA_041907245.1). GTDB lineage: Bacteria > Pseudomonadota > Gammaproteobacteria > Pseudomonadales > Oceanobacteraceae > Venatoribacter. Next base: position 4,735 of record JAYRHO010000115.1, on the reverse strand, counting down.
AAAAAGAGTTTCCGCAGTTGGAAATTTTAATTAACGGCGGCATTCAAACTTATGAGCAATGCGATACGCATTTGCAGCATGTTGATGGCGTGATGCTGGGGCGCGAGGCTTATCACAATCCTTGGATTTTAGCGCAGGTCGATAGCCGTTATTTTAATCAAGAAAATCCTTGTTCATCGCGCACGCAAGCGCTGCAAAATTATTTGCCTTTTATTGAACAAGAATTAAATAAAGGCGCTCGCTTGCAGCACATCTCTCGCCATATTTTAGGCTTATTTCATGGCCAAGCAGGGGGACGAGCTTTTCGGCGTTATTTAAGCGAGCAAGCGCATCATAAAAACGCAGGCCTAGATACCGTCATCGAGGCGCTGCGTCAGATGGAAGCTAATGCGTAACCTGCGCGCACTGCTGGCAAGAGCCAGGGTGGCTGGCCACATAAGCACGAGCATCGTTTAGGCCGCCACGGTTATACACCTTGGTGTAGCCCAAACTTTCCAGCGTTTGTTTGGCAACGCCTGCACGTTTTCCTGAACGACAATAAAGATTGATTTCGGTGTCTTTGCTTAAATTCAGCTCGGCAATTTTATTGCCAATTTGCTCATAAGGAATGAGCGTATCCACACCCTGCAAATGATCTTGTGCATATTCTTCAGGCGTGCGCACATCAATCCACACAGGCGCTCCTGCCCAAACTAGGCTACTAGCCAGAAACAGCAGTAGTGTTACAATCTTGCGCATTGATCAACCCTCCATTAATGAAAGCGCCATTATTGCCCCCTTTTTAAGGAATTACCATGAATAAACTGGAAGCCCTACGCCAAATGACGGTGGTTGTTGCCGATACGGGCGACATCGATGCCATTCGTAAAACGCGCCCACAAGACGCCACCACCAACCCTTCGCTTATTTTAAAAGCCGCCAAGCAAGAGGCTTATCAACCTTTATTTAAACAAGCTGTGCAATTTGCCAAAAACACCAAAAACAGCGACAGCGAACTGACCAACGCTTGCGATAAAATGGCGGTCAACATTGGTGCTGAAATTTTAAATAACATCCCAGGTTTAATTTCTACTGAAGTGGATGCGCGCTTATCTTTTGATACTCAAGCCAGCGTTGCCAAAGCGCGTAAACTCATTGCGCTTTATGAGGCGGAAGGCGTCAAGCGTGAGCGTGTGATGATTAAATTGGCTTCCACTTGGGAGGGCATTCAAGCGGCCAAAGAATTGGAGCAGCTTGGCATTCAATGCAACCTCACTTTACTGTTTAATTTCACCCAAGCCGTTGCCTGTGCCGAGGCAGGTGTCACGCTTATTTCGCCCTTTGTGGGGCGTATTTTAGATTGGCACAAAGCGCAAAATCCTACTGGGGATTTTAGCGGCGACAAAGACCCAGGCGTGCAATCGGTTACGCAGATTTATCAGCACTATAAGGCACACGGTTATAAAACCATTGTGATGGGCGCAAGTTTCCGTAATACAGGCGAAATTGAAGCCTTGGCAGGCTGCGACAAACTCACCATCAGCCCAGAGCTTTTGGCCGAGCTGGAAAAAGATACCCGCCCACTGACGCGCAAGCTATCGCCACAAACAGCTAAAACCACACAAGAGCGTTTTAATGTGAATGAAGCGCAATTTCGCTGGGCAATGAACGAAGACAGCATGGCCAATGAAAAGCTCAGCGAGGGCATTCGTAAATTCGCGGTCGATCAACGCCTGCTTGAAGAAATGTTTAAGGCACTATTGTGATCGAAAAAATTTTAAATCTGTTTAAATCTTCTAGCCAAGAGCGCCCCAAGCAAGAGTTGGATCTTGCGGTGGCGGTGCTTCTGACGGAAATCATGAAAGCCGATCACGAGCTGGACGAACGTGAGCAAGCCACGCTCAAACAAGTTTTAAACTCGCTGTTTCAATTAAACGAAAACGATTTAAATCAGCTTTTAGTGCGGGCTAAAAGCGCATCGGATAAAGCCAGCGATTTATTTCAATTTACCGAAGCCATCAACGCCAACTGGGAAAGTGCCGACAAATACAAACTGATTCAAGGCTTATGGCAGGTGGCATTAAGCGATAATGATTTGGATAAATACGAAGAATATATGATTCGTCGCGTCTGCGATTTACTCTATATACCGCACAGCGAATTTATCCGCGCCAAACTTTCTGTAAAAGCACAAAATAATCATGATTCGTGAACTGCACCAGAGCTTTTTAGCCTTGGAGCAAGCGCTCTCGGAATTACAAACTGAGCTTTTGCGTCACAAGCCTAAATTGTGGCTACCGCTAACGCCAAGCGAGCAGGCTTACAGCGATGAGCTGTCTGTTTTAACCAGCCTGCTTACCGATTTATGGTATGAGGATGTGCACCAAGATGGCCGCGAAACCCGCAGTCGCCACGGCCTAGTGCTGGCCAGCCCCAGCATTATTGCCAGCATTCAAAAAATTAATACTTTAAAAGACCGCTTTAAAACTCAGGTTAAAAAAACACGCGAGGAGCTTGCCCCTAATTTGTGGCTGGAAGAATACGCGCGCTTAGGCGCAGATCCGTTGCGTGAAGCCATGCAAGAAAGCAATTTAAAACGTGTGCATTTAAAACAATGCTATCGCCATATTCCGCTTTTAGAATATCGCCCTGAAAAAATTGGCTTTAGCTGGTATGCGCACGGTCGCAGTATTAAAAAAATCAGTTTACAGGAAGCACAGCAAGCACTGTTGGCATTGGGCGAACACAAAACTCACATTCAAGTGCAGTTGGATAATTTAAATAAACTCAGCGCAGGAACTGTGCTTGCGCAAATTCAAACACTTGCGCCTGTGGTGCGTGCCAATTTGGTTTTTGGCCAAGATGCGTCCTATTCCAGCAAGGCCATGAATGCTTCTTTGCCGATTTTTATTCCCGACGCAGGCCGAGGCTTGCCTGAATTTAATCGTATTGATTTAGAGCCACCGCAAGGGCGAACCCGAAAAGAAAGGGCCGATCAAAAGATCGACCCTGCTCCGTTTTTGCCCAGCATTCGCGTGCATTTATACAAATAAATCACAAACGATTTAAACCATTTAATGCCGCCACTCGATAGGCTTCCGCCATGGTGGGGTAGTTGAAGGTGGTGTTGACAAAATACTGCAAGGTATTGCCTTCGCCTTTTTGCTCCATGATGGCCTGGCCGATGTGAATAATTTCTGCGGCTTGGTCGCCAAAGCAATGAATCCCTAAAATGGCCAAAGTTTGACGATGAAAAAGAATTTTCAACATCCCTACGCCTTCACTGGTAATTTGCGCGCGCGCGATGTTTTTGAAAAAAGCTTGGCCAATTTCGTAAGGTACTTTTTCTTCGGTCAATTCACGCTCGGTTTTACCGATGGAGCTGATTTCAGGGATGGTGTAAATGCCCGTTGGCACAGAATCGACATAGCGAAACTCCGCTGGTGAAGCAATGGAGGCGGCGGCTGAGCGGCCTTGATCGTACGCCGCCGACGCCAAGGACGGCCAGCCGATGACATCCCCTACCGCGTAAATATTTTCGACGCTGGTGCGGTATTCTTTATCCACTTCGATTTGACCACGACCATTGGTGCTTAAACCTACTGCATCCAAGCCCAAATTTTGCGTATTGCCCATGCGCCCTGCCGCCCATAAAAAGGCGTCGGCTTTCACTTTTTTACCTGACGCCATCACCATAGTGACGTAGCGATCATTGACTTCCAGCGAGCCAAATTGCTCGTTGTGACGAATTAATACGCCTTTGTCTCGCAAGTGATAGCTCAGCGCGTCGGAAATTTCATCGTCTAAGAAATTCAATAACCGATCACCTGGGTGAATTAAATCTACTTTCACGCCTAAGCCTGAAAAAATCGAAGCGTATTCGCAACCGATTACACCTGCACCGTAAATTACGATGGTGCGAGGCGTGTGTTCCAATTTTAAAATGGTGTCTGAGTCGTATACGCGTGGATGAGTGAAGTCGATATTGGAGGGTCGCCATGGGCTTGAGCCGGTGGCAATAACAATATCCTTGGCGTGCAAACGCGTGGCCACCGTATTGCCCTCAAAAACATCTATGGTGTTTTTATCGGCAAAGCGGGCTTTGCCCGTGTATAAACTGATGCGATTACGCGCTAAAAATGCCGTGCGTAATTTCACTTGCTTGGCAATAACGCGCTCGGCTGTTTTTAATACCTGAGGAAATGAAAACCAACCAGGCCCGCTGATATCGCGGAACATAGGATTGGTATTGAATTGAATAATTTGTTTTACCGAATGACGTAGCGCTTTCGATGGGATAGTTCCTAAGTGCGTGCAGTTGCCACCCACCTGCACTTTATCCTCGACTATAGCGACTTTTTTGCCGTGTTTGGCGGCATTGATGGCCGCCGCTTCTCCTGCAGGGCCTGCGCCTATTACCACCAGATCGTACTGATCATTGAGCATGTTTTTTCCTTATTTCTTGGCAAGATTAGGATTTAGAAGCGTCATAAAAAGGGGCTTTTTTGGCGGTATCCTGTGCGGTGCTGGCGCAAGTACCTGGGCCACTGCGACCACAGGTGCAAGTGCTTTCAATACCCACGGCTTTTGCACCGCCACAAGAGCCACCAATAGGACGACGGCCTGCCATCACCCCAATCGCCATACCCAGCACCACCAGTGCCATCACTGCAAATGCAATTAAGATCATTGCCATGTTATTTCTCCCCTTCGCTTACCTGTGGAAACATTTTTTTAAATTCACTGGAGATCACTT
>JAYRHO010000114.1:0-7146 GCA_041907245.1 Saccharospirillaceae bacterium | reverse complement strand
GCTGCCTTCGGGCAGCAGTGCCAAAGATTGCTCCAGCATAAGGCCAATGCCTGCAGCGCCCATTTTCAGCTCGCTGCCGACCACTTGGCGACACAGGCTTTCGACCAGTTGCACCAGCACCTCAGGCAAGGCGGCATCGCGCTCTTGAATACGGCTTTGCAGCAGTTGCGCCAGCTGATTTAAGCGCGTCACGGCGCTGTCGATTTGCACTTGGCCAAGCGCCAAGCCTTCGGCTTTACCCAACTCGATGCCCTGCTCTTTGCCGTCTTTAAGCCCTGCTTCCAGCCCTTCGCTGTGGCCTTGGGCAAAGCTTTCTTTATGACCTTGCTGGCGGCCTTCGATTAAGCCTTGCTCCAGCCCTGCGTTGTAGGCCTCGCGGCGAATGTTCTCCAGCTCTTCGGCGGTGGGCAGCTTAATTTCGACCGTCTCGGCGGGGGCGGATTGCTTAGCCTTGGTGGGGTCGGCCTCGGGCATCTCCTCGCCTTTAAAGACTTTAACGCGCGACTTGCGCCTTAAATCTTTTTCCACTTTTTCAGACACCCAAGCGGGTTCTTGCGTCCAAAATGGCAAGCGCCACGGCTTGACACTTTGTACCTGCTCCGCGCTTAAAGTCGGTTGCTGTAAGGTTTTGGCCATATCACATCATCGCCTCGCCACCGCCCAACACGATTTCACCGGCATCGGCTAAGCGGCGAGCAATGTTGAGGATTTCTTTTTGTGCGCCTTCCACTTCGCTGACTTTGACTGGCCCTTTGGCTTCGAGGTCATCACGCAGGATTTCAGACGCGCGTTTGGACATATTTCGGAAGACTTTGTCCTGCACCTGCGGATCGGCACCTTTGAGCGCCACCACCAACAGCTCGGTGGACACTTCGCGCAGCAAGGCTTGCATACCGCGATCATCGACATCGACCAGGTCGTCGAAGACAAACATAAGATCTTGGATTTGCGTGCCCACGTCTTCGTCCACTTCTTTGATGCTTTCCAACAGTTCGGTGGCAATTTTGCTGTCGATCAGGTTGACGATATTGGCAGCGGTTTGAATGCCGCCGATGCTGGTTGTTTGCGTGCCCGCTTTACCAGAGAACTGGCGCTCTAAAATATCGTTCAGCTCTTGCAACGCCGTCGGTTGCACGGCATCCAAAGCCGCAACACGCATGATGATATCGAGGCGCACTTTTTCATCGAAATTGGACAAAATATCGGCAGACTGATCGGGGTCTAAGTAGGACACCACTATGGCCTGAATTTGTGGGTGCTCATGGCGAATCAAATCCGCCACTTGGCGCGACTCCATCCACTTCAGTGAATCCAAGCCTGTGGTGTTGCCACCCAGTAAAATACGGTCGATCAAGGTGCCTGCTTTGTCTGAGCCTAACGCCTGCGTCAGCATGTTGCGAATGTAGGCGTCCGAGCCTAGCCCTAAACCCGTTTGGCCGCTGACTTCTTCTAAAAATTCGGCGACCACGCCTTCGACTTGGCTTTGGTTGATGTTGGTTAAGGCGGCCATAGCCATACCCACACGCTGCACTTCTTTAGGGCCCATGTGTTTTAAAATTTCGGCGGCGTCTTTCTCACCCAAACTCATCAGTAAGATGGCGGCACGCTCAAGGCGGCTAAGCTTCGCCAGCGCTTCTCTTGGAACTTTATCCTCGGCCATTATTTATTCGTACCTTCGTTAATCCAGCGAATCACCACTTGCGCCACGCGCGCGGGGTCTTCGGCAATTAAGCCTTTTAAGGCATCCAACTGACGCTCAAAGCTTTCTGATGCGCCAGGTAAGAGAAATTCATCAACGCCTGCCAAGGTCACTTTTTCATCGTCCAAGCCCGCCTCGGCGTCTTCCAATTCTTCAAGCAATACCGAGGCTTCGTCCTTGCCGCGATTGGCCAAGCTTTTCACTGTGGGGCGAATCACACCAAAGATCAGCACCAGTATAAAGAGGCCCGCCAAGACTTGTTTGACTATGTCCCAGAACCAAGGCTGCGTCCAGAAACCGGGTTCTTCAACCTGAGTATCCTGACTGATAAAGGAGGAGTTCACTACCGTTACGCTGTCGCCGCGTGCGGCATTAAATCCGACGGCATCTTTGACCAGAATCTCGATGCGTTTTAGGTCGTTTTCACTCCAAGGCAGCATCACGGGCTTGCCGTTGGCATCCACGCTGGCACGATCGTTCACCACCACGCCTACGGTCAGGCGTTTTAAGCGTCCGCCCTGTTGCTGCTGATAGCTTAAAGTGCGATCCACTTCGTAGTTGCGTGTGGCTTCGTTACGTTTGGTTTTGGGTGCGCTGGCACCAGTACCTGCGCCTGTGCCCAAGGCTTGATCGGGTGCAGTGGCCTGTGCAGGCGGCTGGTTGCTCAGTGCCCCAGGGATGCCGCCCTCGACCTTGTCTTCTTTTTCTTCGCTTAGAGTTTGTTCGCTGCGCAGTGCAATCAGATCAGGGTTAAATAGCTCTTGCGATTGCTCTTGCACCGAAAAGTCGATATCCGCCGCCACTTCGGCTTTGTAATTTTGCTCACCCAGCACAGGCTGCAACAGGCGATTGATGACGCCAACCACGCTTTCTTGTACTTGCTTGGTGTAGTCCAGATGCTTTTTGGCCAGCATTTCATCGCCCTTGTCTTCGGGCTTGGACAACAGATTGCCGTACTGATCCACCACCGAGACGTCGCTGCGCTCCATTTCGGAAATGCTCGAGGCGACGAGATTGATGATGGAATCCACCTGCTCACGACTGAGCTTACCGCCTGCATAGAGTTCAACAAAAACCGAGGCGCGCGGCTTGCGCTGGTCGCGTACAAAGACAGATTGCTTAGGCAGGGCTAGGTGTACGCGGGCGTTGCGCACGGGGCGCAGGCTGGCAATAGTACGCGCCAGCTCACCTTCCAAACCTCGGCGGTAGCGGGCGTTTTCGATAAATTGGCTGGTTCCTAGGGTGTTGTCTTTTTCGAGTATCTCCAAGCCTACGGATTTGTCTTCCAGCACGCCTGAGCCTGCCAGTTTCATCCGCGCTTTGTGCAGGTCGTCGCTTTTGACCATCAGCACTTCGTGGTTGGCGTCGATTTCAAAGTCGATACCTTCGCGTTGCAACACCTCGACGACATCCTGTGCGTTGTAATCTTGCAGGCGAGTAATCAGCGGCTTGTAGCTGGGGCTTCTGTCCCACATCACGAGAGCAATGATAATGGCCAACACCACCGCCACGCCCGCTATCAAAGCCATCTGGCGCACGATCGACAAACGATTAAAGCCCGTTAATACCGGGTTGCCCCCCGCAGGTGCGGCGGTTACCTCTGGCAAGCCATCGAGGTCTGGAGCATTGGGTGTGAGTGCGTTGTCCGCCATAAGCTAAACCCTTTTGCCTTACACAGGCATATTCATAATGTCTTTGTAAGCTTCAACGAGCTTGTTACGCACTTGCGTCATAGCTTGAAAAGAAACGCTGGATTTTTGCAAGGCGATCATCACTTCGGGTAAATCGACGCTGGGGTCGCCCTGCTCAAAGCGCGTGGCTAGGTTATTGGCAACCTGCTGTTTTTCATTGACGTTATCGATAGCGTTTTTAAACATGGTGGAGAAATTCGGCACGCTGTTGTCGCCATTGACCTTGCTAGGCTCATCCAACGCCTGAACTTCCTGTGCCAAACGTGCGCTACGCACCCGCGTCAGCTCTGCCGCCGACTGTGGCTGCGCATGCACCTGCTGAGCGCGTAGCTGATCCTTCACCTGACGCATTTGCGACAAGACAGACTGAATATCAACGCGATCGACCATGGCACTCTCCTTTCTACAACCACTTGCTTGTTTTTTGACGCTTTTACGAAGCTTTTCAACTTTATTTATGACACTGCAATTAGTTTGCCAACTTTGCCCGCCTGTGCCGCTGTTTAGCCGCTTTGGCTGTGCGGCTACCTTTCGAATTAAACAACGCTTGCTGTGCCTTGCAGTGGGTATCACCTTCCGAAACACGCCGTGAACCCATCCCTGGGGGCTCGGATGCGGCATCCATGCCGCATACGGTTTCTTCAGGTGATCCCCACTCGGCCAGCAAGCTTACGCAGTCAGCAAACATCGCCAAGACGCGGAAGGCTCGGCAGCCGTTTCGGCTTACGCTGCGTGCAAAGCCGCAACGAGCAAGGCGTTTCGGTACACAAAGAGCAGGACGTAAATTGCCTGGCCGCTTCTTGTTCCCAACAAGCGCGGCATTCACCCCGTCCTGGGGATCGATGGCAATCTCCGAGCCCCCAGGGATGGGTTCACGGCGTGCCTGCGAGCTGTGTACCGAAAGGTAGCGGCGCAAGTGCAGGCTTCAACGCCAGCGCGGTTTAAGGCAGAGGCGCTAGGCTAAGGCACAGCTGGGCGATTGAGAGAAGCAGGGGCTAAGCCCCTGCTAAGCGCGCTTCGAGGTCGATGCCCTCTTCGCGCCATTTGGCGATTTTATAGCGTAAGGTGCGCGGGCTGATGCCTAAGCGTTCGGCTGCGTCTTTGCGGCTGGGTTCTTCTTGTAGGGCTTTGAGTACCAGCTCCACTTCGCGTTCGCGCACGCCTTCGCCCAAGCCACCACTTTCTACATCTGCTATGGAGCTTGGAGGCTCTGACAGCTCCATGGGCATAGGCGGTAAAGCCGCTGAAATATGCGCGGGCGTAACAGGGGTTGGGCTTTGGCGGTGTTTGGGGACGGGCGTCAAAATAAAGTCTTGCGCACTTAGTTCACCGCCTGCTTGCAGTATCAGCGCACGCTGGACGGTGTTGTCCAGTTCGCGCACGTTGCCAGGCCATGAGTGCGACAACAGCAGTTCTTGCGCGCTGGCACTAAGCCTTGGCGCGCTGCGCTTCATCTTGCTGGCGTGGTGGGCTATTAGGCTTTGCGCCAAGGGCAGAATATCGGCACTGCGCTCGCGCAGGGGCAGCCATTGCAGCGGGAAAACCGTCAAGCGGTAATACAGGTCTTCGCGGAATTTGCCTTCGGCAACGTAGTCGGCCAGTTCGCGGTTGGTGGTGGCGATGATGCGCACATCCAAGTCGATGAGTTTTTTGCCACCCAAGCGCTCGACTTGGCGCTCTTGCAGTACGCGTAGCAGCTTGGCCTGAAGTGCGGCGTCCATTTCGGTGATTTCATCCAGCAGCAACGTGCCACCCTCGGCCTGCTCGAACTTGCCTGGCATGGCGTTATAAGCCCCAGTAAATGCACCTTTTTCGTAACCAAAGAGCATGGCTTCGAGCATGTTTTCAGGAATGGCCGCGCAGTTGATGGCAACAAAGGGCTTCTTCGCGCGCGCCGAGTGCTGGTGAATGTAACGCGCCAGCACCTCTTTGCCTGTGCCGCTTTCACCACTGATAAGCACAGTAGAGTCGGTTTTAGCGACGCGCTCGGCCAAGGCAAAGAGCTGCTTGGTCGCGGCGGCGGCGCAGATGGGGGCGTCGCTGGCGACAGGCTCCAATGCCGCGCCTACTGGGTTGTACGGGCGCAACAAGGCTTCCAGCTCCTTGAGCTCAAAGGGCTTCATTAAATAATCATTCGCGCCAAGCTGCATGGCCTTCACCGCCTGCCCGACATCGCCATAGGCCGTCATCAAAATCACGGGCAGCCAAGGCGTATGCTTTTTAAGCTCCGCTAAAAGCTCGAGGCCGTCCATGCCTGGCATGTTGATATCGGACAGCACTAGGTCAAAGTTTTGGCCTCGCGCGAGGTTTAAACCTTCCACCCCGTGCGCGGCTTGCGCGACCTGAAAGCCTTTAAACTCCAAGCTATCGACCAAGGCTTCACGCAAACGTGGGTCGTCTCCCACAACTAAAATTCGCATAACTCTCTCCTATGACTGAGCAATCAGCGGCAGCACTATGGCCACCGCTAGGCCTGAAGGCAGGTTGTCGCGGATCAACACCTGAGCGTGATGCGCGCGTGCTACGGCTTGCACTACGGCAAGCCCCAAGCCCGTACCGTTGGCCTTAGTGGTATAAAAAGGTTGTTGGATTTTTTCTTTGTCTTCATCGCTTAAGCCCGTGCCGTTGTCCTTCACCCAAATCCCCGCGCGCTCACCGTCCAGCGCTTCAAACACCAAGGTAAGTTCAGCCGCACCCAGCGGGCAGGCCTCTAGGGCGTTATTGACCAGATTCATCAGGGCAGAAATCAGCACGTCCTGATTGCAGCGAATCTCTCGCTCAGGCAGGGCATTGATGACCTGACAACGCGCATGTTGGTTATTGAGCGGCACTTCCAGAGCGGCCAGCCAATTTTGCTGCAAGGTCGCAAGGCTAACCTGATCGCTTAGGCTGGTTTCGCCCCGAGCGAAAATCAGCATGTCGCGGATTTGACTCTCCAAATGGCGCAAGCGCTCTTGCAGCTTTTCCGCACAGCGCAAACGCATAGGCTCATCCAGCCCAGGCGTCACTAAATGCCCCGCATAGAGCGTAGCCGCCGCTAGGGGCGTGCGAATTTGATGCGCCAAGGACGCCACCATCTTACCCATGGCCGACAAGCGCTCGTGCTGGCTTAGGCGCGCTTGCAGCTCGCGGGTTTCGGTCATATCGGTGAGTAAAATAAGCTGCCCCGTCTCGGCCATAGGCGCAGTGCGCAAATGCACGCGCTTGCCATTGACCAGTGAAATCTCATGGCCGTCGTCTTGGCGTGGCTGAAAACAGGTTTGAATCAAGGTGCGCCAGCGCTGCTTGATCAGCGTTTTAGCGCCCACCAAGGGCAGCAACAGCTCATCGGCGGCGGCGTTGCTTTGGCGGACATAGCCGTACTGATCCAAAATCAGCACCCCCGCTGGCAGAATTTGCAGCAAACTTTCGAGGCGGTCGGCTAGGCGCTCTTTTTCGGCCAGCTCTTGCATGCGCTTTTGCGCCACCTGCGCCAGCTCGCCGCTCAGCTGCACCACCCGATCTTCCAGCTTGGAATAAGAATCGGTGAGCTGCTGCGACATCTCGTTAAAATATAAAAAAGCCTGTTGCAGCTGGGCACTGTTCATATGAGGTGAAGGAAAAGCCTCCACCGCAGGACTGTGCGCCAAAGAGTTGTTCATAAAACCCCCCGTTTTTCGCCAGATTTATGGCGAAATCATCATTTGCACATGGTTTTGCAATTAGCAGGCCAAAATCAAGAAACAAAAAAGCCGCAAGAGTTTGCGGCTTTAGACG
>JAYRHO010000113.1:0-1527 GCA_041907245.1 Saccharospirillaceae bacterium | reverse complement strand
TACAGGCAGGCTGTCGGCGCAAATTAAACTGGCTAAAATTTCAGCGCAAAGCGGTGTGGTGGCAACGCCTTTCGCACCGTGCCCTAGGTTCACCCACAATCCTTTTTTCATGGGTGCAGGAATTTTGGGAATGTGTTTGGAATCCTTGCGCAAAGCCGCAAAATCTTCTTTAAATTTTTCGGTCTCAGGAACGGCGCCGACCACAGGCAAATAATCGGGAGCGCAGGCGCGAAAGCCCACGCGGCCACCCACAATAGCCTGCAATCCTAGCTCTTTTAAGCGCTGCCAAGGCGCGCCGTAATCGCTGAGCGCATCGAGATTTCTAAGATGGTCTTTTTCGCGTAAATCAGGGTGAATATCATCGGGGTCAAAGGTCGCACCTAAACACATGCGCCCATATTGTGCGGGAGCCAAATAATTGCGCCCCGAAATGACCGCATTTAATTTTGGGGTGAGCTGAGCATCTAAGAAACTCAGCTGGCCGCGAATGTTTTTTAAATTGAAATAACCGCTTGGATAAAGCTGCTGTGCGGCGTAGGCATTGGCCAGCACTAAATGCGTGCAGGTTTTTTCGCCACTGTGGGTATGCAGCACATAATGGTTATTTTGTTCACTTAAACGCAGCACGTCACAGCGTTCAAAATGGATATTAGGATGAGCAAGCAAGCGCTCACAGAGCACCACCGGGTTTAGCCAACCACCTTGAGGGAAAACCAAGCCTGATAAGGGCAGGTCACTGCCTATCTGTGCGCTGATGGTGCTGGCATCTTGCGCTTGCAGTAAGGCATCGGGTAATGGCTGGTTTTTTAAAAATAGCTGCTGGCGAGCCGCTTCTTTTTCATCGAAAGCCAGTTGAATCATGCCGCACTGTTGCCAGTTTGCATTTGAGGCGCTGGCGTTGCCCAAATGCCGATTCAAAAAGGTTAGGGCGTATTGATAAGCGCTTAAATAAAATTCGCTGTGCAGGGCGTTATCATCGGCGGCCAGTTTAATATAAAGCCCGCCTTGAGGGTTGCCTGAGCCACCTCGAGCTATGCCCAATTTATCCAGTACCGTTACTTTTACACCGCGCTCAGCCAGCGCACGCGCGGTGCTTGCTCCTGCTAAACCTGCGCCAATTACCGTCACCTCTGCGCCAGGATTGGCGTCAGAAATCAACCAAGGTTTAAGGTAAAAATAAGCAGGGCGCTCAGGCCCCAGGCTTTGCGTATAAACAGCGCGCAGCATGTCGCGTTTGGAGCCGTAGCCTTTTATTTTTTCAACCGTAAAGCCCGCACCGATTAACCCTCGTTTAATTTCACCTGCGGCGGTAAAAGTGGCCAAAGTGGTGTGGGGTTTGCTTAATAAACGCAGGGTTTTAAATAGGCTTTGGCTCCACATTTGTGGATTGCGAGCAGGCGCAAAGCCATCTAAATACCAAGCGTGAACGGGCGCAGTTAATTGCGGTAGGGCTTGCTCAATATCGTCAAAATACAGGCTTAACGAAATACGCTCTTGCGCAAATTGAATATGCTGCATGCCTTTAAT
>JAYRHO010000112.1:0-4137 GCA_041907245.1 Saccharospirillaceae bacterium | reverse complement strand
CCGGGAAGTTCACCACGCGGTTGTTCTCGGTGCGGCCTTGCAGCTCGCCTAGGTCTTTGCGTGAAATGCCCGTCACCAAAATGGTTTCGGTCTTGCCGACCATTTGGCGGCTAATCAGCTGCGCTTGGTTGTTGATTTGCGCTTGCAGCACGTCAAGGCGAGCCTTTTTTACATCCTCTGGTGTGTCATCGTTCAAGAGGGCGGCGGGCGTGCCAGGGCGCGCACTGTAAACAAAGCTGTAGGAGGTGTCGTAACCGATGCGCTTAATAAGCGCCATGGTGTCGTTGAAGTCTTCTTCACTTTCGCCTGGGAAGCCGACGATAAAGTCCGAGGAGAAGGACATATCAGGGCGCAGCGCTCGCACGCGCTCCAGAATATTGATGTAGTAATCCACTTCGTGGTTGCGCTTCATGGCCGCCAAGATGCGGTTGGAGCCACTTTGCACGGGCAAGTGCAGGTGGCTGACCAGCTCAGGCACTTCGGCATAGACGTTGATCAGGCGCTCGGTAAATTCCAGCGGATGGCTGGTGGTGAAACGAATGCGGTCGATGCCGTCGATCTCGGCCACCAAAGTAATAAGCTCGGCGAGGTCGGCAATGTCGCCGTCTTCGGTCATACCACGGTAAGCATTGACGTTTTGACCGAGCAAATTCACTTCGCGCACGCCTTGCTTGGCCAAGGAGCGCACTTCATCGAGTACGTCGTCCAAGGGGCGGCTAAATTCTTCGCCACGCGTGTAGGGCACGACGCAGAAGGAGCAGTACTTCGAGCAGCCTTCCATCACCGATACAAAGGCCGTGACCTCGTCGGTTTTGTGCGCAGGCAAGTGGTCGAACTTTTCAATTTCAGGGAAGGTGACATCCACGATCGAAATGGCGTTGTTTTGCGCCTTGTTGATCATGCTGGGCAGGCGGTGGATGGTTTGTGGACCAAAGACCATATCCACCAAAGGCGCGCGTTTGATGATGCGCTCGCCTTCTTGCGAGGCCACGCAGCCTGCGACGCCAATTTTGACATTGGGGTTGTTCTTTTTCAGCTTTTTCCAGCGGCCAAGCTGGTGAAAGACTTTTTCTTGAGCTTTTTCGCGCACCGAGCAGGTGTTCAAAATAACGACATCGGCTTCTTCTTCGTTGTCGGTCAGCACCATTTTATGGCTGTCACCCAAAATATCCGCCATGCGCTGCGAATCGTATTCGTTCATCTGGCAGCCGTGGGTTTTGATAAAGAGCTTTTTGGGTTGGTCGGTCATGGTTACATCTGTGCGCAAAGGAAAAACGGGCGCGCATTATACAGCCTGCGCGCGCCATATAGCCAGCAACGGGCTAGGCTCTTGTTTTTCCATCGGTCGTTGCTATATAAGGGGGAAGGAGGTCAGACAAATTACTTAAATTCACCCACCGTTTTGCACGCAAGCTCATTAAGTTTCAGCCGATAACAAGATAGCCCTGATAATAAAAGGAGAAGTCTTATGAGTATTCAGATGCAACCTCTTTTTTGGCGTATTGGTGACACCCAAAGCAACGGCCGTGGCGCACTCAGTCTGCTGATGCCGCATCATCTCGGTAGTCGCACTGCTACTGAACTTCCCATCAATTTAAGCTTTCAAGCCAGCCTCGAACATGCAGGGCCTAAGGATTTGCGTTGGTCCGAGAGCGATGTCGAACTCTTTATGGCGCTGTTGCAGCAAAAACGCCAAGACCAGTTCGAAGGTGAGGTCGAATTGGATCTGCACGATCATGCCGTGCAAGGCATCATCCAGCTGGTGGCCTTGGCGCGTTTTCAGACGGCGGTGAATGTCGATGCCGAGCTGGCAGAGGATCTCAACACCGTGCGTGAAGAGCTGGAAGTCGGCGCTTTAGTGGCCGTCAACGATGGCCAAAGTTTTCCTTTGGCGGTGGTGGTGATGCTGGATTCCATCGAGGCGCAATGTATTTTGCTTGAGCCTTTAGTCACGCGCACGCAAACCTTGGCCGATGGCAGCTTGGTGATGCTTAGCCGCTTGGCCGCTTTACCCGCGCATTTTGCGCAAAGCAGCCAAGGCAGCGATACCACTAAGCACTAAGGCTTTTGCGGGCGGCGCGCGATTGCATTTGCTGGCGCGTAAGCTGTGTGAGTGCCGCATAAAAGCCCAGGTGACTGGGCTTGCTGGCTACAGGCGCAGCGGTTTCGGTTTTGGGGAGGTGCAGGCTTGGGAGTGTTTGCATGGTCTATCTCCTTAGGTAAATCGCTGTTGTTATTGTCTTTTTGCTATCGCATCCCAGCACAGATCGAGCAGATCCTGTACTTGGGGTTTTAAATCTAAATGCGGGCACTGCTGCTGTTTTTTGGCGATATTAAACAGGCTGCCAAAGGTCACGGTGGCCAAGAGCTCGTTGGGTAAGTCTTTGATTTCACCTATCTTTTTGGCTTCATCAAAGAGCGCCACGGTTTCGCTGTGAATGCTGCGCAAGGTTTCTTCGCGCGTAGCCGAGCAAAGGGCAGGAGAGGCCTGAAGCTGCTCCAACAGGCGCAACTTCTCGGTGTGTTGCCGCATAAATTCGTAAAAGCGCCCCCACATATGGTCAAAGCGCTGACGCACGCCAAGTTTGACGTTGTAGTCGGTGAGGCAATGCTGGGAAATCTCCTGCGCTAAAAAAGCGTGTAATTCTTCAATCAGCACTTCTTTGGTGGTGAAATAACGATAAATCGTGCCCGCGCCGACATTGGCGGCCTTGGCGATTTTTGCCATGGGGCAGCTTTCTAAGCCGTATTCGGCAATGACCGCCGCTGTTGCAGCCAAAATTTGTTCACGTTTATCCATACACACCTCGCGGAATGAATGTTCATTCTATGGCGAAAAATAAAAAAGGCAAGCCACCAACACCGCTCTTTGCTAAAGCCTGCTTGCAGTGGGGCTTGGCAAAAAAGGCTTTAAAAATCATAAAGCTCGGCCTTTTGTGTCAATTCTGCTAGGCTGAATCCCGCTAATCTTTGCACAATAACAACAACAGAAGATTTTCCATGACTCAATCCTATTCCTTTGACGTTTTAGTTTGTGGCGGCGGCATCGCTGGCATAGTTACTGCGCTTGAAACCCTGCGTGCAGGTAAAAAAGTGGTCATTATCGACCGCGATACGCCCGAGCGTTTTGGTGGCTTGGCGCTTTGGGCTTTTGGCGGTATGGCGCTGGTGGGCACGCCATTGCAAAAGAAAATGGGCATCCCCGATAACCCCGCTACCGCGTTAAAAGACTGGCTGAGTTTTGGTGAGCTAGACACCCAAGATACGCACTCCTTTGCTTGGGCGAAATACTACGTCGAAAACTGCAAAACCGAAGTTCACGATTGGCTCAAACAAGAAGGCATTAAATTTATGCCTGCGGTGAACTGGGTCGAGCGCGGTTTAAACGGCGATGGCAATTCTTACCCGCGCTACCATGTGCTTTGGGGTACGTCACGCCATATGACTTTGACTTTAATCGAAGCGCTAAAAAACGCGGGCAAAAATGGCCGTTTAACCATTTTGCACGAATGCCGCGTAACGGAATTATTAAATGAAAATGGCCGTGCGGTGGGTGCGGTTGCGGTAAAAGAAAAAACCGGCGAAGAATTACGCTTTAGCGCCAAACATGTGGTGCTGGCGATGGGTGGCATCAACGGCAGCGCCGAAGAAGTGCGCAAAAACTGGCCCAAAGAGCACGATATTCCAGCTACCTTTTTAAATGGCGCACATCCCTTTGCCGATGGCAAATTACACCGTTTAACCGCCGAAAAATTTGACGGGCAATTAACAGGTTTGGGCGAAATGTGGAATTACGCCGCAGGTTTTCCGCATCCTTTCCCGCATTTTAAAGGCCACGGTTTATCCACCATTCCTTGTAAATCCGCTTTATGGCTGGATCACACAGGTAAGCGTATTGGCCCACAGCCCTTAGTAACGGGTTTTGATACGCATTGGCTGTGCAAACAAGTCGCCAAACAAGAAAAACCCTACACTTGGCATTTATTAAATTGGCGCATTGCCGCCAAAGAGTTTGCCATTTCGGGTGCGGAACATAATGGCCGCATTCGTGATCGCCAATTTATTCGTTTCTTAAAAGAAATTTTATTGGGCAATCATCGTTTGGTGCGCCAAATGCAGCGCGAAAGCCCCTATTTT
>JAYRHO010000111.1:0-5813 GCA_041907245.1 Saccharospirillaceae bacterium | reverse complement strand
TTCGCCTTTCTTGTCCTTCAGCGTGATGGGCGCGATTTCGTTTTTGAACTTGCCTTCTAAGGTCGCTTTGTGTGCCAAGCGGTGTGAACGTGCACCGAACTCGTCCATTTGCTGACGAGTGATGCCGTGCATTTTGCCCAGCATTTCAGCGGTCAAGCCCATCATGTTGGAGGCTTTAGCGAAATACTTGGAAGACTGTGGGTTGTGGTCAAAGCCGTGTTGCATGTTGACGTGGCCCATGTGTTCCACGCCGCCTACAACAAACACGTCGCCGTTGCCAGTTTGGATGGCTTGAGCCGCAGTGTGGATGGCAGACATAGCCGAACCGCACAGACGGTTAACCGTCAAAGCACCCGCTTCTTTGGGCACAACGGTCATCAAGCCGATTTGGCGCGCGACGTTAAAGCCTTGTTCTAAGGTTTGGTTCACGCAGCCCCAAATGATGTCTTCCACTAAAGCGGGGTTCACACCTGGGTTACGTTCAAACAGCGCGTTGATCACGTTGGCAGACAGGGTTTCGGCGCGCACGTTACGGAACACACCACCTTTAGAGCGGCCCATGGGTGAACGAACTGCATCTACTACGACAACGTCTCTTGGATTCAAAGACATAATATATTCTCCTCGTACACCGATTAACCGAAATAGCTTTCGCCGTTTGCGGCCATTTCGCGCATACGGTTGGTCGCTTTGTATAGGTTGCCTAAATGCGCGTACTTGTCACACAGGGCAACAAAGTTTGCTAGGCCAACGGTGTCCATGTAACGGCAGGCACCACCACGGAAGGGGGGGAAACCAATACCAAAAATTAAACCCATATCGGCTTCGGCTGGGGTATCAACGATACCTTCTTCCAAGCAGCGGGCGATTTCGATGCACATTGGGATCATGCAGCGAGCGATGATTTCTTCAGCATCAAAGTCTTTGCGAGCAGCAACTACGGGCTTGATCAGCTCATAGGTGGTTTCATCAACGACTTTCTTGGGCTTGCCTTTTTTGTCCACTTCGTATTTGTAGAAGCCGACGCCGTTTTTCTGGCCGTAACGCTTGTTTTCGTACATCACTTCCATAGCGGATTTGAAGTCGCCTTTCATGCGGTCTGGGAAGCCTTGTGCCATCACTTCGTTAGCGTGTACGCCCGTGTCGATACCGACAACGTCGAGCAAGTAGGCAGGACCCATGGGGAAACCGAATTTTTCCATTACCTTGTCGACGGCTTGGAAGTCTGCGCCATCACGCAGAAGACCAGCAAAACCTGCAAAGTAAGGGAACAGTACGCGGTTTACCAAGAAGCCTGGGCAGTCGTTTACCACGATGGGAGTTTTGCCCATTTGTTTGGCGTAAGCCACGGTGGTCGCTACCGCTTCTTCAGAGGTTTTCTTGCCACGAATAACTTCAACCAAAGGCATCATGTGCACGGGGTTGAAGAAGTGCATACCGAGGAAGTTTTCTGGGCGTTTTAAATCCGCCGCCAGCAAGTCGATGCTGATGGTTGAGGTGTTGGAGGCGATGATGGCGTTTTCGCCAACCTTGTCTTCCACTTCAGCCAAAACGATCTTCTTCACTTTGGGGTTTTCAACAACGGCTTCTACCACGATATCAACGGTTTTGAATTCGTCAGTGTAAGACAGAGTAGGACGAATGCGGTTTAACACCTCACCCATTTCCAACGCTTTCATTTTTTTCTTGTCAACGCGCTTGGCCAGAAGCTTGTTGGCTTCGTTTAAGCCCAGCTCAATGCCCGCTTCCGCGATGTCTTTCATCAGGATGGGGGTGCCTTTTAAGGCGGATTGGTAAGCGATACCGCCGCCCATGATGCCCGCGCCCAATACGGCGGCTTTCTTGGTGGCTTTAGCGGTTTTGTCGTAGCCTTTGGCTTTTTTCTTCAGCAGCTGGTCGTTCAAGAACAGACCAATCAAGGCTTGAGATTCGGTGGTTTTAGCCAGCTTAGCAAAGCCTTTTGATTCGTTTTCTAAAGCTTTATCGCGGTCAACACCTGCCGATTTCTGCATGGTTTTGATGGCTTCGATGGGTGCGGGGTATTGACCTTTGGTTTGGCCTGCAACGAAACCTTTAGCGGTTTCAAATACCATCATCACTTCCATGCCATTTAAGTGCAGCTTGGATTTTTTCTCGGTACGGCGAGCTTGCCAGTTGATCTTGCCAGCGATGGCATCTTGCAACATGGCAACGGCTTGAGCGTGCAGCTGGTCAGCCGCAACAACGGCGTTTACAGCACCGTCTTTCAAGGCTTTTTCAGCTTTGTTTTCGCCGCCCATGCAGATCCACTCGATGGCGTTGTCGGCACCGATAACGCGAGGCAGACGCACAGTACCACCAAAGCCAGGCATTAAGCCCAGTTTCACTTCTGGCAAGCCGACTTTGGCTTTGTCAGACATAACACGCAGGTCGGCGGCCAAGCACATTTCAAAACCGCCACCCAAAGCGATGCCGTTGATGGCTACCAAGGTAGGCACAGGCAGGTCTTCAAAGGCGTTGAATACTTGGTTGGCTTGCAGCGCCCAAGCAGCGATTTCTTCTTCGCTTTGCTTGAAGGCATCGCCAAATTCGGTGATGTCGGCACCCACGATAAACACGTCTTTTCCAGATGAAACTAAGACGCCTTTAACATCGTTTTTGCCTTGGATAGCCTTAACGGCTGCTTGTAAATCTTCTAAGGTGACACGGTTGAATTTGTTCACTGATTCGCCTTGCAGGTCGAATTTCAGCTCGGCGATACCGCCTTCGATCATATTTACCGTGATGGCTTTACCTGAGTAAATCATCAACTGAACTCCACATGGTGGTTAGCTTTGGGACTGGCAGGGATGCCAGCATTCTGCTTGCGGACTCAAACCTTTGACTTGTTCAGATAATGAACAATTCATACGAGCGTTTGAAATCAGGAGCACAAGATCCAAGAAAGCGGCCTTAAAGTCAATAGAAAAGCCGTTATAGTCAGGCGTTGGCGTGAAAATCCAGGCTCACCGCTTTGTGGGTAGTCACTTCGGATAATTAGGTGTCGATATTTGTGGTTTTTTTTGTTACAACAGGCTTTCAAGTTCCGCACCCGTTCAACCACATAAGAAGAAGAGAACCTATGCAGCCAGCCTTTCGCCTATTTTCCATTCTTGCTCTCGCCCTTTTGCCCTCATTCAGCCATGCCACCCCGCAAGCCTTGCTGGAGCATCTGCATGAAATACGCCTAAACAGCACCAATGCCATCACCAATTTCTATATGTTTTCAGGCTTGGATGCCGATAAAAAATACGAAAAACGCATCGAGCAGAGTGTCAAAAAAGCCTCTCTATCGTTGGCCGATGCCGAAAGCCTTGCCGCCAACAATAAAATGCAAGACGACCTCGTTGCCATCAAAAAAACCTGGGGGCAGTTTGACAAGCTGCTAAAAGCCAACACCTCGGACATCCTAAAACAAGGCTTTGCCGATATTCGCTTGGTCGATGACATGGGGCGCACCAACGACAACCTCACCATGCAAATCGAGGCCGCCTATCGCAAGCTGCAAGACAGCAGCGGCATTAAGCCCAATCCCGCCATTCAAGAGGCGCGCGAGCTGGCGCTTTTGATGGAGCAAATGACCTCTCAATACGCGCTGCGCGGCACCACCAGCCTAGGCCATGTATTTTCAGGTAACACCGCCGTGGACTTGCCTACCATGGCCAGCACCTTTAAAACCAAACTCACCGAGCTGGATAAGAAAGTGCGCTCAGACAAAACCCGTCTATTGATGGATAACATTCACAGTAAATGGGCCTTTATCGAGGAGCGCATCCGTAATTTCAACGACAATAGCGTGCCCTTCTTGGTCGTAAGCTACAACGACCGCATTGTCGAGCACTTGCACGAGCTTGAAGATTTAATCCAATAACGCCACGCACTCAGCCAGCGCATCGTGCCAAGCTGGCTGCGCCACCCCAAGCGCCTGTACCAAGGCGCGACCATCCAACACCGAAAAAGCAGGCCGTGGAGCGATAACGCGCTGCTGCAAGGCGCAATATTCTGCCGTACTGATGGCTTCCACCTGCCCCGCCGTAAAACCACGCGCGTGCGCCAATTTTTCAAGCGCGTGCGCCAGCTCAAGCCAGCTGGCTGGGCCTTCATTGCAGGCATGAAACAGGCCTGAAATCTGCCCACGCCAAAAAGGCGCGATGGCCGCAATGATGCAATCGGCCAGATACAAGGCCGAGGTCGGCGAGCCGATTTGGTCACTCACTACGCGCACCCTTTCGCCTGCTCGCAGCTTTTGCCAAATGCTTTTCACAAAGTTCTGACCAAAAGGGCTAAACAGCCAGCTGCTGCGCAGCACCAAAGCCTGTTTGCCCAGGGCTAACACGGCGTTATCGCCTGCCAATTTGCTGTGGCCGTATTCGTTTACAGGGTTAGGAAACGCTTGCTCAGTTAACGGGGTGGCGTCTTCGCCTTGGTACACATAGTCGCTGGAAATATGCAGTAATTTAATGCGTTTTTTTTGGCAAATTCGCACCAAATTACGCACGCCTTGCTCGTTGATATCGTAGGCTAAATCAGGCTCGATTTGCGCACGATCCACCGCCGTAAAAGCCGCGCAATGAATCACCATATGCGGCTTATGGTGCATAAAAACTCGAATACCTTGCTCGATATTTTCCACGGCAAAATCAGCATGATTTAACGCTACCAGATCATAATGTTCTGGCCATTTGGCTTGCAGCGCTTGGCCAAGCTGACCCGAAGCGCCTGTTAAAAGTACGCGAAGTTTGGCCACGTTAAAAATAATCCGCGCTAAGGAAGGATTTACCGCCTAAATCTTTGGCAGAAACAATAGGAGGCTGCGACAAAGGCCAAGCGATATTTAATGTTTTGTCGGCGTAGTGCAAACAGCGTTCGCTTTGCGGGTGATAATATTCGGTGCAGCGATACAAGCATTGGGCTTTCTCACTGAGGGTATAAAAACCGTGAGCAAAACCGGGTGGTATCCATAATAGCTGCGGTATTTTTGCGTCCAAATTAAAACCTTGCCACTGGCCAAAAGTTTTAGAGTTTTTACGCATATCGACCATGACATCAAACACCTGCCCCTCGATCACGCGAATTAATTTTCCTTGTGGTTTTTCCAGCTGATAATGCAAGCCGCGCAATGCGTGTTTTTTAGAGAGCGAATGATTGTCTTGCACAAAACGCAAACCCTGCGCGATGCCATCAAACCAGCTGTCACGAAAGCTTTCCAGAAAAAAACCGCGTTCATCCTGAAACACCTCAGGAGTAAACAAATACACCTCGGAAAATTGCGAAGACTGCGTAATTTTTACCATTAAAACGCACCTGCTTGCAGGGCTTTCTTTTCGATCAATTCGATTTTGTAGCCGTCGGGGTCTTCAACAAAAGCAATAACCGTTGTACCGCCTTTTACAGGGCCTGCTTCGCGCGTCACTTTGCCGCCTGAAGCGCGAATTTTCTCGACCGCTTGCGCGCAGTTTTCTACTTCCAAGGCAATATGGCCAAAAGCACCGCCTAGCTCATAGCTCGACACACCCCAGTTGTAAGTCAGCTCCAATACCGCACCCGCGCTTTCATCCTCATAGCCGACAAAGGCCAGGCTGTATTGGTAATCCTTGTTGTCGTGCTGACGCAATAAATGCATGCCCAACACGCGCGTATAAAAATCCACCGAGCGTTGTAAATCACCAACGCGCAACATAGTATGCAACAGCCTCATAGCACCCTCACTCGTAAACTTTTTCTTTGTATTCACATAAATCTTCGATCACGCACGAGCCGCACTTGGGTTTTCTGGCAATGCAGGTGTAACGGCC
>JAYRHO010000110.1:0-4887 GCA_041907245.1 Saccharospirillaceae bacterium | reverse complement strand
GTCTAACTTCACGGTTTTTTCTTCGCCACTTACGCGGTCTTTGTAATTCAAGCCCACGACTTTTTTACCATCGCCCAGCACTTCACTGGTTTGCGCATTTTTAATAATGCGCAAATTGCCCATGGATTGTGCTTTTTTCACCAGCACATCGTCAGCGCGCAGAGTGTCGGCAAATTCCAATACAGTTACGTCTTTGACTATGCCCGCTAAATCAATGGCGGCTTCAATGCCAGAGTTGCCACCACCAATCACGGCGACGTCTTTGCCCTTAAATAAGGGCGCATCGCAGTGCGGGCAAAAGGCCACCCCCTTGGTGCGGTATTCGTTTTCGCCTGGCACATTCATGGTGCGCCAGCGCGCGCCAGTGGCCAAAATCACGGTTTTACTTTTCAGCACCGCGCCGTTTTCCAATTCGACTTCTTTGAGCGTACCCAAATCGCGCACCGCCACCGCGCGTTGATTATTCATGATATCCACATCGTACTGACGCACATGTTCTTCCAATGCAGCGGCCATTTTCGGGCCTTCGGTTTCTTTAACGGAAACAAAGTTTTCGATGGATAAGGT
Source organism: Saccharospirillaceae bacterium (assembly GCA_041907245.1). GTDB lineage: Bacteria > Pseudomonadota > Gammaproteobacteria > Pseudomonadales > Oceanobacteraceae > Venatoribacter. The sequence continues at coordinate 4,320 of JAYRHO010000110.1, read as the reverse complement.
ATCCAGCACTTGCCCACCAAAACGCTCGGCCACCACGCCCGTGCGAATGCCTTTGCGCGCGGCATAAATAGCTGCCGCAGAGCCTGCCGTACCGCCACCGACCACCAGCACATCGAAGGGGGCTTTGGCATTGATGGCTTTGGCCGCCTTGGCGTCGGCATCGACATCGACCTTGCTGATGATTTCGGCCAAGGTCATGCGGCCGCTGCCAATTTCTTTGCCGTTTAAGTACAGGGTAGGCACGGCCATAATGCCTTTGGCTTGAATCTCGGCGGCAAATGCGCCGCCTTCAATCATGGTTGCGGTGATATTAGGGTTCAGTGCCGCCATCAGATTAATGGCTTGCACAACGTCTGGGCAGCTGTGGCAAGAAAGCGACACATAGACTTCAAAATTCAGTTCTTCAGTCAGGCTTTTGGCCTGTTCTTGTAACGCTTGTTCTTCTTTAGAAGGATGACCACCCGCTTGCAGCAGTGCCAACACCAAAGAGGTAAATTCGTGGCCCAGCGGCACACCCGCAAAAAACACACGGGGCGCGGTGCCATCGGCACTGACCGCCATCACTGGGGTGCGGCCGTTAACTGGGTCTTGGCTAAAACGCACACTGACTCGCTCGCTCAATGAGGCGATTTCTTGCGCTAATTCCGTCAGCTCTTGCGATTTTTCGCTGCCATCTTGCGCCACAGTCAAGACGATAGGATGACGCAGATACTCTAAATAGCTGCCCAGCTGTTGTTTCATATTGGCATCAAGCATTGCTCATTCTCCGATTGATTAATTTCAATGAAAGGATAATAGGCCGAAGACACTGATAAGTTAAATCAATGTTATTAAATAGATCAATAGCTGATACCTATTAATAGGCATAATGCGAGAGATTCAGATCGAACGCTGGGCAGCGCAGCTCACTGCGACCTGTGTGGCGGCTGGTTCGGCATGCCAAACCAGTAAAACCATTTATAACGACGAGGAAAAAACGTGAAACTAGCGAGCAGAAAAAGCGCAGCTTTTGGATATCCAGCGAGCGAAGCGAGTCATAATTGAGCGCATTGTTAGAGCTTTGATTCAAGGTAGGCTTCCGTTGCTTTGACTAGCTCTTTTGTAAAATGTATGTGTCTACGCAGGTCATCTCTTGTTACAGCATGTGCGACAGGTTGACCAGAAATCGGCCTTACTGATCTATGCGCAATGTCGCCTCTTTTCTTTACCAAGCGATTAAGCTCTGCTGCGTCCTGCCAAAGGCGCGAAGTTGATTGACTTGTTAGGTGATGAACTCATTGCGGCTCCCTAAAAACATCAGGGTACCTTCGGTACCAATAGATACCTGAGGCTACAGCAAGTATGCACCAAACTAAGCTCCCAGAAATTACTGCTGCATGTTTTGGCTGATTTGTAACACCATACAACACGGGCATCCATATAGAAAACCCAGCTACTAAAGCAAACGCAGACTCTTTTGACTCTCTAATATTCTTAGCAAACTTCGATTCTTCAGAAACTCGATAAGCCTTACTCTTAACTGCCCAGCCGCCGAACAAAAACGTAATCAATCCAGCAGCAAACGCAATAATTAATGTTGTGATGATATGCATATTTCCACCGAACGCCCGCAGCACGGGCAAATTTGGAGCGCAGCGGAAAATTTGTCCCTGTGCCTGCGATTGTTATGCGCTACTGCCATCGGGCAACCTACTCTTCAACTGGCGGTTGAACTCATCCGGTGTAATTACTTGGGTGGTAATGTCGCTTAGATCGCCAACTGGCATAGTGTAAGTATCTGGCTCGCGATCTAGGTCAATAAGTATTCTGTATTCCCTTTGATGTGAGAAAAAGCTTCGCTTTTGAAAGCCATGCCTTTCTTTGGGTAACTCACCGCTGAATGTTAACTCATCAAAATAATCCACCAGACCTAGCTTTCCGGCGACATTCAATGACTTTACTGCTGTCTGGCACCGGTCAATGAACGCTTGTGCGTTTAGAACAGCTACGCAATAAGCCCCTAATCCATAGCACGCCTCATGTATTTCCAAGGTGCGCTTAAAGTCCCTAATGGTTTCTGCTGAAACAGTGTCGTGACCTCGGCTATTTAGCGAATATATGCAGAAGGCATTGTTTTCGAGAAGCTCATTACTGTGAATTGCTATCGGAGCCGCGATTTCGTTACTTGGGATTTCGTAACCGCCAATTTCGAGCTTTATTTTAGTTGGCTGATACCATGCAACGATCCCTTCCATTGGATCTCCCCTGAGTTCTCCTGACTCGTCCTTATGCTCCTTAAACATGCGAATAGTCTTCATGTAAAGTTCACCTCTTCTAAAGGCTTCTGCATGAGACTCTTCTGTAAATATTTTCACAAACGCATATATCATGGGCGATCCCTATTTACGCATAACGTTTGGTTAAGGGGCGGGCTTTAGCCCGTCCCAGCGAGCGAAGCGAGCGGTTTGAACCATTTGTTATAGGGCTCACCCCTCAAGCGCCATTTTTATGAAGCACTGGAGCAACCCTTCATCTTCATAAAGCTCTCGGTACTCTGCGAAAGGCAGGTTTCCTTCGTTGTATTGCTTTTCAAAGAATAGCTGTAAACGCCACTCATCAGGATCTGCTTTATTGAAATCAAAGTCGATTCCGCCTACATCTGCGGTTCGATATATGTCTACGCCAACTCCGTGAGTTCGATACATCCAGTTTGTCCCGGGAATTTGGTTATTTCCTCGGTTTTCTGGTTTTAGTATTTCCTCAGCGGATTTCAAATCAAATACACGGACAAGAAGCTCCTCGGCCCACTTTCTGTGGGCATACCACAGCGGTATGAGTTTTCGAACCTTGTCGAGGTTATCCATGTTTGCCCTATAACAGTTTCTTAGCAGGCATGCTCGATTTCCCATCTCTTATCCCTGCTCTTTTATTTATGTAATCAGCGGATTCTGCCGCACTTCTCTACACCAAACAAGCAAAGCGAAAACGTACAATCGAGCATGCTTGTTTTGTCATCGGCTGTTGCGCATTCATTATTTTTAAATACGTTTGGCTTGTTGTTTTGATTCAATATTTCTATCTCGAGTTTGAGAAAACGAGCAAAAAAAAACCGAGAATCCGAGCCGTACTTTTGTACCGCTCAAGCTCTCGGCTTTAGTCGCGCTAGTCGCCTAGCGCCGCGCTAAGCACTGCATGCTTAGATTTTGCCAACCAAGTCCAGTGATGGAGCCAAGGTTTTTTCGCCTTCTTTCCATTTGGCTGGGCACACTTCACCTGGGTGAGAGGCAACGTATTGCGCCGCTTTGATTTTGCGCATCAGGTCGTCTGCATCACGGCCTATGCCTTCGGCGGTGATTTCAACAGCTTGGATGATGCCTTGTGGGTCGATGATGAAGGTGGCACGGTCGGCCAAGCCTTGACCTTCGCGCATTACGCCAAAGTTGTTGGTGATGGTGCCAGTTTGGTCGCCCACCATGTAGTAGTTGATTTTGCCGATAGTGTCAGAGGTGTCGTGCCATGCTTTGTGGCTGAAGTGGGTGTCGGTAGACACTGAGTACACTTCTACGCCCAATTTTTGCAGCTCGGTGTATTTGTCGGCCAAGTCGCCCAGTTCGGTAGGGCATACGAAGGTGAAGTCAGCTGGGTAGAAGAAGAATACTGCCCATTTGCCTTTAACGTTGGCTTCGGTGATGTCAACGAATTTGCCTTGTTTGAAAGCGGTCGCTTTAAACGGTTTGATTTCTGAGTTTACGATACCCATGGTCTTGCTCCTGAGGTTGGTTTGAGAACGAGGTTGATCATAGGCCAGTGCAACTAATAAGTTAAATTAATCTTATTAAATGCATCCATAGCCTATAGCTATAGTTAAGAGGATTTAGCACCAGCAAGGTTCCGGCGTTTGAAAACGTTTTCTTAACCGAGGCGTTGGCGCACCGCTTCGAAAAGGCACACGCCAGTGGCCACCGATACATTCAGCGAGCTGACTTCGCCGGCCATCGGCAAGCTGGCTAAGAAATCACAGTGCTCACGCGTTAAACGGCGCAATCCCTGCCCTTCGGCACCCATTACGATGGCTATCGGCCCAGTCAAATCGTGCTGATACAGGCTTTTTTCGGCTTCGCCTGCGGTGCCAATCAGCCAAATTCCACGCTCTTTCAGCTCGACCATGGTGCGAGCAAGATTGGTGACCTGAATGTAGGGCACCACTTCGGCTGCGCCGCAGGCGACTTTGGCTGCGGTGGCATTGAGCGGTGCCGATTTGTCTTTTGGTGCCAACACCAATTGCGCGCCCGCTGCATCGGCTGTGCGCAGGCAAGCGCCGAGGTTATGCGGGTCGGTGAC
>JAYRHO010000109.1:0-4039 GCA_041907245.1 Saccharospirillaceae bacterium | reverse complement strand
GCCCTTAGTGTTTTTATCCTTGGCCGAATTTCCGCTTTGGTTAGAAAAACAGCCTCAAAACATTCAAAACTGGCTTAAAGCCAGCCAATTTAAACAAGGTTTGCAACTGCTGCCCGATACCAACAACGGCTTGGCGCAAGCGCTTTTTGTCTGCGCCAACCACTCAGATTTTTTTGCCGCAGGCGATTTACCCAATATCTTGCCGCAAGGCGATTATTATCTCGCCAACGTCAGCGACAGCGCACAACAACTGCGCATTGCCTTTGCTTGGGGCGTGGGCGCCTATCGTTATGACCGCTACAAAAAAGACAGTAACGCCCCCGCGCAGCTGTATTTGCCCAACAGCGACTTAGTAAAACAAGCCAAGCATTTAATTACTGCTACTACCCTAGTGCGCGATTTAATCAACACCCCCGCCGCCGATATGATGCCAGGTCATTTGGCCAGCGCCGTCGGTGTGATCGCAGGCGAATGCGGCGCAAAAGTCGCGCAAATTGTCGGCGATGACTTACTGCAACAAAATTACCCGATGATTCACGCCGTAGGCCGCGCCAGCGAACACAAACCTCGCCTTATTGATATGCGCTGGGGTAAAGAAGGCCAACCTAAAATCACCCTAGTAGGCAAAGGCATTTGCTTTGACAGCGGCGGCCTCGACATCAAACCCTCAAGCGGCATGCGCACCATGAAAAAAGACATGGGCGGTGCGGCGCATGTTTTGGGTTTGGCTTATTTAATTATGACCGCGCAGCTGCCTGTGCAATTGCGCGTGCTGATTCCTGCCGCTGAAAATGCTATTTCCAGCAACAGCTTTCGCCCAGGTGATGTGATTAAAACGCGCAAAGGTTTAACAGTGGAAATCGACAACACCGACGCCGAAGGCCGCCTCGTTTTGTGTGATGCTTTGGCCGAAGCGGTAACAGAAAAACCTGATTTAATTATCGACTTTGCCACCTTAACAGGTGCACAGCGCGTCGCTTTAGGTACGGATTTACCCGGCTTTTTTACCAATCAAAAAGACCTTACGGCCGCCCTAATGAACGCAGGTGAAAAAGTATCCGACCCCGTCTGGCCTTTGCCGTTATTTCAAGCCTACAAAGACGAGCTAAAAAGCGAGGTCGCCGATTTAGTCAATTCTGCATCCAGCCCTTACGGTGGTGCGATTACCGCCGCGCTGTATTTAGAGCATTTTGTCGATGAGCTGCCGTGGCTGCATTTCGATATGATGGCGTGGAATCGTAAGAAAACCCCTGGCAAACCCGCAGGTGGTGAAGCGATGGGCGTGCGCGCGGTGTTTGAATATTTGCGCGAGCGCTTTGGCGGCTAAAACTATTTGCTGGGCGTGGTAGCTCCACGCCCAACCCATAACGCCCAACCTTTACAGCTCTAATTTTTTAATTTCACGCGCGTAAAATTCTTCAAAGGGCACAAAACGAAATTCGTCGTGTACCGCGCATTTCACGCTGCCCGTTTTAATATCGTAAACCCAGCCGTGTACTTTGATTTTTTTGGTGGCCAATTTTGCCGCCACCGAAGGATGAGTGCGCAAATGCTGCACTTGCTGGAACACGTTTTCTTCGATGGCTTCATCCAAATGCTCGTGCCCAAGCGGCGAGCCACTGGCCATGCCGTTGCGCTCACGCACCACCTCCATCGCCGAACGACAATGCCCCAGCCATTCTTTAACGTGCGGCAAACCCACGAGTTTACTGGTATCCAGCGCCCCCGTAATGGCACCGCAATCGGTGTGGCCGCAAATAATAATATGACGCACACCCAGCACCGCCACCGCGTATTCAATCGCCGAGGTTGTGCCCCCTGTTTCTTTACTGTGCGGCGGCACGACGTTGCCGACGTTACGGAAAATAAATAAATCCCCAGGCTTAGAGCCTGTGACCATATTGGGGTCGATGCGCGAATCCGAGCAGGTAATAAATAAAATATCGGGCGACTGCCCTTCCTCGATTAAATGCTCGAATAAATCTTTGTGTTTCGGGAAAACGTTCTTTTTAAAATTGATGACACCACGAATAGTTTTTTCCACGATTTTTCTCTTTTTACAGTTAATTATTTACACAAGGCGCAAGGCGCTGGGCCGTTACGCAATTTCCACCAATATTTCTCCAGGCGTAACGCGATCGCCTTTGGCCACATGCACCGCCTTCACTGTGCCTGCAACATTGGCATGCACTTCCGTTTCCATTTTCATGGCTTCGGTAATCAGCACCGCCTGCCCTGCTTTCACGCTATCGCCCACTTTAACCAGCACTTCCACAATATTGCCAGGCATAGCGGTAGTGACATGGCCAGGTTCGCTGGCTTGTTTGCGGCCGCTTGCGCCTTGGGCATTAAATTCGTTGAGCGGTTCAAACACCACTTCGTTGGGCATGCCGTCGATCGACATATAAATCTTTTTCTGATCGGAAGAAGAAACACCCACACCCGTAATGGCAATTTCATAGGTTTCGCCATGCAGGTGGATTTTAAACTCGGAGGCCTGCGCGGTGCGTGCGCCTTTTTCACCGATGGGTAACAGCTGCTCAGGTTTTAGCTTGCCGTCTTGACGCTCTTGCAGATATTCACGACCTAAATCGGGGAACATGGCAAAGGTCAGCACGTCTTCTTCGTTTTTAGCCAGCGCACCGATTTCTTTGCGCAATTTTGCCATTTCAGGTGCGATTAAATCGGCGGGGCGGCCAACATCGGGCGCTTCGTTGCCGATGGCTTTTTGTTGCACTTCTTTATTCACAGGCGCAGGCGCAGCACCGTAACCGCCCTGTAAATAGCGTTTTACTTCGTTGGTGATGGTTTTATAACGGCTGCCAGAAAGCACGTTATACACCGCTTGCGTACCAACAATTTGCGAGGTGGGCGTCACCAACGGAGGAAAACCTAAGTCTTCACGCACACGCGGAATTTCCGCAAAAACTTCTTTGATTTTATCCAGCGCATTTTGCTCTTTTAATTGATTGGCCAAATTCGACATCATGCCGCCTGGCACTTGGTTAATCTGCACCGAGACATCTTCACGGGTAAATTCACTTTCAAACTGGTGATATTTTTTACGCACTTCGCGGAAATAATCGGCAATTTCGCCCAATAATTCCAAATCCAAACCCGTATCAAACTCGGTACCTTTTAAAGCCGCCACTTGCGACTCGGTGGCGGGGTGGCTAGTGCCGCCTGCGAAAGCAGAAATAGCCGTATCAATGCGGTCTGCGCCCGCTTCAATGGCTTTTAATTGGCACATGGGCGCAAGGCCTGCGGTGGAGTGGCTGTGAATTACCACAGGCAAATTTAATTCGGCTTTTAAGGCTTTAACCAAATCGTAAGTGGCGTAAGGCGTGAGCAGCCCCGCCATGTCTTTAATGCAAATGGAGTCTGCCCCCATAGCTGCCATTTGTTTGGCCATCTGCACAAATTTTGCCGAAGTATGCACAGGGCTTGTGGTGTAAGAAATCGTACCTTGGGCGTGCTTGCCTGCTTTTTTTACCGCGCGCATGGCCGTTTCTAAATTGCGCACGTCGTTTAACGCATCGAACACACGAAATACATCTATGCCGTTTTCAGCCGCTTTTGCCACAAACGCCTCGACCACATCGTCGGCGTAGTGGCGATAACCGAGCAGGTTTTGCCCGCGCAACAGCATTTGCAAGCGCGTATTCGGCAGAGCCTTACGCAGCGCGCGCAGACGCTCCCAGGGGTCTTCTTTTAAAAAACGCACGCAGGCATCAAAGGTCGCCCCGCCCCAGACTTCCAACGACCAAAAGCCGACTTTATCCAGCTTGTCGCAAATGGGCAGCATGTCGGAGGTGCGCATGCGCGTGGCAATTAACGATTGGTGAGCGTCGCGTAAAATTACATCGGTGATTTCTATTTTTTTAGTCATAATTTTTCTCTGTCTGCGATGGAGGCCAATGGCCTCCGCTACGTTTTATTCGTTCTGCATTTTTGATTGAGTATTCACAATTCAACACTCAACACTCAATACTGTTCTTTACCATCCCGCATGGGCGGCGATGGCGGCGGCGATCGCCAG
>JAYRHO010000108.1:0-6011 GCA_041907245.1 Saccharospirillaceae bacterium | reverse complement strand
TGTGGCTGGGATTTGCCAAAAATACAAATAAAATCAATAGGTTGGCTAATATGAAAGGCACGATAGGACTCGCTTCAAAAGAGTTGCTTGGTTACAGCAAGATTCGTTCCTAGAGATTGAGCAGGGCAAAGCGTACAATGCCGACTTTGCGCTAAGGCTGGCCATGGCGGCCTTTAATCCCATTCTGTGAGCATTGCTATGAAAGACTTTTTAATTGCGCCTTCTATTTTATCGGCCGACTTCGCCCGCTTAGGTGAAGAGGTGGAAAACGTCTTGGCCGCAGGCGCCGATGTCGTGCACTTTGATGTGATGGATAACCACTATGTGCCCAATCTCACCATCGGTCCGATGGTGTGCCAAGCGCTGCGTAAATACGGCATTAAAGCGCCTATTGATGCGCATTTAATGGTCAAGCCCGTGGATAAGCTCATTGGCGATTTTGCCGAAGCCGGTGCCAGTATTATTACTTTTCACCCTGAGGCTTCCGAGCACATTGATCGCAGCTTGCAGCTGATTAAATCCTTTGGCTGCCAAGCGGGTTTGGTCTTTAACCCTGCGACGCCTTTGCATTATTTGGATTATGTGATGGATAAAATCGACGTGATTTTGTTGATGTCGGTGAACCCAGGTTTTGGCGGCCAGTCTTTTATTCCGAGCACCTTGGGCAAGCTCAAAGAAGCCCGCGCCAAAATCAATGCCTCAGGCCGCAACATTCGGCTGGAAATCGACGGCGGCGTAAAAGTAGAAAATATTCGTGAAATTGCCCAAGCAGGCGCGGATATGTTTGTAGCAGGCTCGGCGATTTTTAGCCAAAAAGATTACAAGCAAGTCATAGACGCCATGCGTGCGCAGTTGGCACAAGCCTAATTATGCCTTGGCATAAAACCCTTACCGCGCACTTTGGCGAAACAGGGCCTGCGCTTTTTTTGGTGGATTTAGACGGCACCTTGATCGACTCCATTCCCGATCTTGCCAGCGCCGTAAATGCCTTGCGCGCGCATTTAAATCGGCCTGTTTTTGGTACAGAGGAAGTCTGTCATTGGGTGGGCAATGGCATTGATATGTTGGTGCGCCGCGCGTTGGCAGACGGCAATGAAGCCCAAGCCTTGGCCTTGGAGGCCGCAGAAATTGCGCGTGCTCGTGAAGTTTTTGATGCGGCATATTTAAGTGTTTTAACGAAGGCCACAGGCGCTTACGCAGGTGTCGAGCCTTGGCTTCAGGCTTGCACCGTGCCCAAGGTATTAATCACCAATAAATCGCGTAAATTCACCGAGCCTTTATTGCGCGCTTTAGGCTGGCAAGCGCATTTTGTGCAAGTTATTTGTGGTGACGATTTAGCCGAGAAAAAACCTTCCGCTGTGCCTTTGCTTTTTGCGTGTCAGCAACAAAAGACAGCGAAAGAAAAAGCGCTGATGCTGGGGGATTCTCGCCACGATATGTTGGCGGCTAAAAATGCAGGTGTTTTTTCGGTGGCGGTGAATTACGGCTACAACCACGGCGAAGACATTGCGAATTTTTCGCCAGATTTGGTGGTCGGCAATGTCATGGAGCTGGGCTGTTAATCGGGATATTGCTGCCGAATTTTTAAAAATTCATCCAAATGCGCAAGTAAAATCTCGACCAGTTTTGGCTCAAATTGGCTGCCCGATTTTTCTTTGATAAAACTTAAAATTTTATCCAGCGGCCAGGCTTCTTTGTAGCAGCGTTTACTGCCCAACGCATCGAAAACATCGGCCAGCGCAGTGATGCGCCCCGCTATATGTATATCTTCGCCTTTAAGCCCATTAGGGTAGCCTGAACCGTCCCAAAACTCATGGTGCTGGCCTGCAATAATAGCGGCGGTTTTTAAAATGCGGCGCTGCGATTTTTTTAGGATTTCCGCCCCAATAGCTGCGTGAGTTTTCATAATGGCGCGCTCGTCGTCGCTTAGCTTGCCAGGTTTATTTAAAATGTTATCGCTGATGCCAATTTTGCCGACATCGTGCAAGGGCGAAGCCATTTTAATAAGATTGGCTTCGTTTTCGTCTAGGCCATAATGCAAGGCTAACAGTCGAGAATACTGCGCCACGCGCTTTACATGCGCGCCCGTTTCTTGCGAGCGCACTTCCACCGCTTCGCCCAGCAAATATAAAATTTCGCGTTGGGTTTCGATGATTTCGTCGCGCATTAAAATGTTTTCATAACTGATGGCGACATTGGTGGCGTAAATTTCTAAAAGTTTTTTATCCAGCTCGGAAAGTGCATGGTTGTAGCGCACATAAAGCAGGCTTTCGCTGCCGCGCTTAGAGGCAAAATAGCCAATGTAATAGCCGTCGTAATGCTGGCTTTGGCGCTCGCTCATGGCTTTTTCAAAACCGTCGCGCACAGGAGCTGGAATGCTGTGCAAATCATCCAAATCGACAAACTCTTGCATCTCACCTGTGGCGGCTAACACACGAAAACGCCTGCGCCCAAGCAGCTCTTCATCAAGCAGGGAGTTGGAGCAATACAGTGCGCTTTGCTCCAAGCCCAAAAGCAGTGTGACCTGTGACAACACCGCCGAGGCAAACTGCGCAATCGCGCCGCTGGAAAACACTTCGGTGGAGGCGCGAATGACATTTTCCAGCCCGCGCCTGTGCTCATCCAGCGTGCAAATATCGCGGTAGCTGCGCAAGGTAGCGAACATAAGGGTATTGAGCTTGGTGGTGGTCAGCTCGGTTTTGTCTTTGTAGTCGTTGATGTCGTAATTGCGGATGACTTCGTGCTCAGGCGCTTGCCCTGGCTGGCCTGTGCGTAAAATGATGCGGGTGTAACGGTTTTTAAGTTCTTCGCGTACATAGCGCGCGACTTCCAGCCCTGCGTGGTCTTCCTCCATGACCACATCGAGCAAAATCATGGCAATGTCATTGTGGCTGGCCATGACGGCCTTGGCTTCTTTGCCGCTGTGGGCGCTGAGTAAATCCAGCTTGCGGCCATCGAATTGAAAATTAGCAAGGACGATACGGGTGATGCGGTGCACGTCGGGCTCATCGTCCACGATGAGTACCCGCCAAGGCTCTTTGGCAGGCACAGAGGAGGGTGTGGCGGGGATATCATCGGCAAACAACAGTTCATCGTTCACGATACGGCTCCTATTTTTTTATGGGGGCAAGTTTAGTGTGGCTTTGCGCGCTTTGCCTGTTCTTGGCCTTTTTTGATTTATCCCAAACTTTGGCTGTGGTACGCTTTCGCGCATTTTTTGATGGGAGAATAAAGCATGAAAGCAGCAGTGAAATGGGTCGATAACGTGATGTTTGTCGGCGAGTCGGGCAGTGGTCACAGCGTGGTGATGGATGGCTCACCCGATCACGGTGGTCGCAATATGGGCATTCGCCCTATGGAAATGATTTTGATTGGTTTGGGTGGTTGCACCAGTTTCGATGTAATCAGTATTTTAACCAAGCAGCGTTTGGATGTGCGTGATTGTGTGGCCGAGCTTGAAGCCGAACGCGCCGATGCCGTGCCTAGCCCTTTTACCAAGGTGCATATTCACTTCAAAGTCTTTGGCCATAATTTAAAAGAAGCCGCAGTGGAGCGTGCAGTAAAATTGTCCGCCGAAAAATACTGTTCAGCATCCATTATGTTGGAAAAAGGCGGCGTAGAAATTACGCACAGCTTTGCGGTAATTGAAGTGGTGTAACGGCTTTAATAAGCCAAAATAATTTTAAAGCCTTGCTCTTGCGCAAGGATTTCTACTTGCGCAAAGTGCTCCGCCGCCCAACCTTCGTAGGGCAAATGATTGTTGGCAACCAGCCACAATTGCCCATCCTGCACCAGATGTTTTTTGGCATCACGAAATAAGTTTTGCGCAAATTGGTAATTGGTGTCTTTGCCTTGATGAAAAGGCGGGTTGCTAAAAATAAAATCGAATTTACCGAGGATATTTTTTAAGCCATCGCTGGCGACCACTTCGGCTTGTAAATTCAAGCGCGTGCTGTTTAGACGTGCGGCTTGCAAGGCCATGGCATCAATATCGGCCAGCGTCACGGCAAGGCGCGGCTCGCGTGCTTTTAGGCTTAGGCCAATTACGCCCGAGCCGCAGCCTAAATCCAACACTTTGCCTTGGCTGGGTACGGGCAAATACTCCAGCAACAAGGCTGTGCCTGTATCCAAATGGCCGTGATTAAACACGCCTGGCAAAGTGAGATAGGCTTGTTGCAAATACGAAAAAGACTGCGCCTGTTTAAGCCAATTAAAACCGCTTTGGGCTTTCAGTGTTAATTGCCACAAAGTGCAGTGGCGGGCGCTGTCGATTTTTTGCATGCTGGTGCATAAAGGCGCTGCGGTTTTATTTAAACTTTTACCGCCTGAGTCGTTGGCACCAATAACCCAACATTCCTTTTTGCTGTTGGCAATCAGCTCCAGCAGGCTTAAACCCAGCGCCTTGGATTTTGGCCAAAATAAAATAATTTTTTCGGCATTAAGCTGTGCGCTTTGCGGCAAAGCAAAAACGGTTTTTTCGTTCTCGCCACCGTGCGCTTGTACAGTGATCCAGTCGTAACTGAGCAGCTGGCAATGGCGGGATTTAAATAAATCCAACCATTTCGCAGGCAGCTGTGCGCCTGCGCCTAAAATCAGCGTATGAGCGTCGAGTAAGTGAGCGTGGCGCAGCAGCAGTTCGTAATGATTCATGAAAATAAAGCCGCCCAGCTAAAGAGTGGGCGGCGATGGCCAGTATTATTTGGCAGCGGCAACGGCTTTCATAATGAGGCCGCGAGCTTCTTCGGCATTGCCCCAGCCCTGAACTTTTACCCACTTGCCTTTTTCGAGGTCTTTGTAGTTTTCAAAGAAATGGGTGATTTGCGCGCGCAACAATTCAGGAACGTCGTTGATGTCCTGCACGTTGTTGTAAATCTGGGTGAGTTTTTGGTGAGGTACGGCAATCAATTTGGCATCGCCACCGGCTTCGTCTTCCATATTTAATACGCCCACGACGCGAGAGCGAATGGTCGCGCCTGGCACCACAGGGTAGGGCGTAATCACCAGTACGTCTAAGGGGTCGCCGTCATCGCCCAAGGTATTGGGGATATAGCCGTAGTTGGCTGGGTAAAACATGGGGGTGGCCATAAAGCGGTCTACCATCAGGCAGTCCATGTCGTGGTCGATTTCGTATTTGATGGGGCTGCTGTTGGCAGGGATTTCGATGGTAACGTAGATGTCGTTAGGCAGGTCTTTGCCAGAGGAAATGTTGTGGTAGCTCATGTGGGTTTATCCATGTGTGAGGTAAAAAACGCGCGGATTATAACGAGAAGCGCTGCGTCTGTCAGTTGTACTTGGGCTTGGTTTTTTAGATGCGCCAGAAATTGTCAGCTTTACACTGAAAATACCGCTTTGGCCTTTTGAGTTGTTGCTCGAAAATCACTCTGCCACTAGACTGCCCACACTTTTTTCAGTGTGGTTGCCATGAAGAATCTTCGGTATTTTTGCGCCTTTTTTGCAAGCTTTATCGCCAGCGCTTACGCGGATGAGCCGCTGCCTGATCTGTACTTTGCCAACGATGCCCCGCCTGTGGTGCTCACGGCATCCCGTTTAAAACAACCCAAAACCGAAACGCCCGCCAGTGTTACCGTTATCGAGGCGGCGCAAATAGAGGCTTGGGGGGCGCGCAGCATTCCCGAAGTACTGCGCTTTGTGCCTGGTATGTTTGTTGGGGAAAGCCAAAAAGAAAATACGCCTGCGGTGGTCTATCACGCCGCCACGCAAAACCTCGCCAGACGCCTGCAAGTGCTGGTGGATGGCCGCAGTGTTTACAAAGCCGCCATTGCTCGGGTTGTTTGGGATGATATTCCTGTGGCGGTCGAAGATATTGCGCGCATCGAAGTGATTCGCGGCCCAAGCTCGGCCATGTACGGCGCGAACGCCTTTATGGCGACCATCAACATTATTACCAAAGCCCCCGAAGACACTTTGGGCACACGCTTAGCCTCGCGCGTGGGCAATCAGGGCGTGCGTGATGTGTTTTTAAGCCATGCCGATTTAGCAGGCGAAAGCAG
>JAYRHO010000107.1:0-4918 GCA_041907245.1 Saccharospirillaceae bacterium | reverse complement strand
ATCAAAGGCGTAAAGCCTTCGGTGTCGCCGTAGTCGTAAGCGTAATGGCCGCGCGTAAGGCTTGGGCAAGAAGCAGGCTCGACCGCCACTAAACGCACGGGCTTACCGCCTGCGGCCATATCGGCATAGAAAGGAAATGCCGCGCCACCAAAGTTCGAGCCACCACCGCAAGGCGCAAAGACCATATCAGGGTAATCACCGACCATGGCAAATTGTTTTTTCGCCTCAAGGCCAATCACGGTTTGATGCAGCAGTACGTGGTTAAGCACTGAGCCTAAAGCGTATTTAGTGTCATCACGGCTCGCCGCTTCTTCGACCGCCTCAGAAATGGCGATACCCAAAGAGCCAGGATTATTGGGGTCTTCAGCCAGAATCTTACGACCTGAATTGGTCAAATTGCTGGGCGAGGCAATCACTTCTCCGCCCCAGGTTTGCATCATGGAACGACGGAAAGGCTTTTGCTCAAAGCTCACTTTCACCATATAAACACGCACATCGATGCCGAACATTTGCCCCGCCAAAGACAGCGAAGAACCCCACTGGCCCGCGCCTGTTTCGGTGGTTAAACGCTTAATACCGGCTTTTTTATTGAAATAGGCCTGCGCCACCGCCGAGTTTAATTTGTGGCTACCTGCAGCGCTCACCCCTTCGTATTTGTAATAAATTTTGGCGGGCGTACCTAAGGCTTTTTCCAGTGCGTGAGCACGAAACATCGGGCTTGGGCGCCATTGCTGGTAAATTTCGCGCACTTCCTCTGGAATATCGATCCAACGCTGCGCCGAGACTTCTTGCTCAATAATAGGGTCACAAAAAATGGCTTGCAGTGCAGACGGATTAATCGGATTACCATCTGGGCCAAGCGGTGGCGCAGGTGGGTTTTTCAAATCCGCCACCACGTTGTACCACTGTTTTGGAATCTCGGTTTCGGGCAGCAAAATCTTGGTTTGTTTCATAGCGCACTCGTTTTTATAGAAAAAAGTTGGGCGATTTTAACCAAAAAGCCCAAGCCGTGCTATGACATAAGACAGGCCGAATCGCGCTATTTGCCCTTGAAATTGCCTTTTTATGCCCAATATAAGCCAGCATGTTTTTACTGTAGGTTTTCCCATGTCTGAAGATGAACACGACTACATCAGCCACGAAGAAGGCACACAAGCACTCACCCTGCCCATCGAAGAAATGCCCGTAGAGCTGCCCATTTTACCCGTTAATGGCCGCCCGTTTTTTCCTGCGCAAGTGCAGCCCATTATTGTCGATGAAGAGCTTTGGGGACAAACCCTAGAGCAGGTCGATGCCAGCGAATACAAATTATTGGGCTTGGCTTTTGTTAATGATAAAAACCCAAAAGAAATTCCGAGCGTAGAGCGCATTCCTGCCATTGGTTGCGTAGTGCGTGTGCATCGCATCGAAGCCGAAGACGGCCGCATTCAATTTATCGCCCAAGGCATTCGTCGTTTTCGTATCACCCAATGGCTGAGCAAAAAAACACCGCTCACCGCCATAGTGACCTACCCCAAAGAAACGCGTACTTACACCGATGAAATCAAGGCCTACGCCATTGCCATCATCAATGCCATCAAAGAACTGGTCACCATCAACCCGCTTTATTCCGAAGAATTAAAATACTATTTAAATCGTTTTAGCCCCAACGATCCCTCACCTTTAACGGATTTTGCCGCCGCAATTACCACCGCAGAAGGTATGGCCTTGCAAACGGTTTTAGAAACCTTACCGCTGCAAAAACGCATGGAAAAAACGCTGGTTTTACTAAAAAAAGAACTGGATGTTGCGCGCCTGCATGTTGAAATCAACAAAAGCGTTAATACCGCCATCAATAAACAACAACGCGATTTTTTCCTGCGTCAGCAGCTTAAGGCCATTCAAAAAGAACTCGGTTTAGCCAAAGACGACAAAACCACCGAAGTCGAAGAATTTGAAAAGCGCCTCGAAGGCAAAACCCTGCCTGCGGCAGCAAAAAAACGCATCGACGAAGAATTGCACAAGCTGCAACTACTGGAAACAGGCTCACCCGAATACGGCGTCACACGCAATTATTTAGACTGGGCTACCAGCGTACCTTGGGGTGTTTATTCCAAAGACAGCTTCGACTTAAAAAATGCCCGCGTCATTTTAGACAAGCACCATAGCGGCCTTGAAGACGTTAAAAAACGCATTCTCGAATTTTTAGCCGTAGGTACTTACAAAAAAGAAATCTCTGGCTCCATCATGCTGTTAGTCGGCCCACCTGGCGTGGGCAAAACCTCCATTGGTCGCTCGGTGGCCGATGCCTTAGGGCGCAAATTTTATCGCTTTAGTTTAGGCGGCATGCGCGACGAAGCCGAAATAAAAGGCCATCGCCGCACCTATATTGGCGCGCTGCCAGGTAAATTAATTCAGGCATTAAAAGACGTGGAAGTCGCCAACCCCGTGATTATGCTCGATGAAATCGACAAGCTCGGCACATCCTTTCAAGGCGATCCTGCCTCGGCTTTATTGGAAGTGCTCGACCCCGAACAAAACAAAGAGTTTATGGATCACTACTTGGATCTGCGCGTGGATTTAAGCAAAGTGTTGTTTATTTGCACCGCCAATCAGCTCGATAGCATTCCTGCGCCTTTGCTGGATCGCATGGATACCATTCGCTTGTCGGGCTACATCAGCAGCGAAAAATTGGAAATTGCTAAAAATCATTTATGGCCGCGCGTACTAGAGCGTCATGGCCTTAAAAAATCACAGGTCAAAATCCCCGACGCCACGCTAAAAATCATTATCGAAAGCTACGCACGCGAAGCGGGCGTGCGCAACTTAGAAAAACATTTACAACAAATTGCGCGCAAAGCCGTCGTGCAATTATTAGAAACGCCCGACTTAAAAATCAGCGTAGGCCAAAAAGATTTACAGAATTATTTAGGTGCGCCTTATTTCCGCGCCGAACGTATTTTATCGGGTGTAGGCGTAGTGACAGGCCTTGCTTGGACAGCCATGGGCGGGGCAACCTTGCCCATTGAAGCCGCCTGTGTGCACGAGCAAACACGCGGATTTAAACTCACAGGCAAACTTGGCGAGGTAATGAAAGAATCCGCTGAAATTGCCTACAGCTACACCGCCGCTCATGCCAAACATTTTGGTGGCAGTGCAGAGTTTTTTGACAAACGCTTTATTCACCTGCATGTGCCCGAAGGCGCAACACCCAAAGACGGCCCCAGCGCAGGCATCACCATGACCACGGCATTAATTTCGTTAATGCTAAATAAACGCATCAAACGCCCGCTGGCCATGACAGGTGAGCTGACCTTAACAGGGCAAGTGTTACCCGTAGGCGGCATTCGAGAAAAACTCATCGCCGCCCGACGCTCAAAAATATACGAAGTGATTTTACCCGAAGCCAATCGTCGTGATTTTGATGAACTGCCCGAGCACATCAAAGACGATATGACCGTACATTTTGCGCTGCACTATGAGGATGTGTTTAACGCGGTTTTTGAGCCTTAAAGTATTTTAGGCAAGCAGTCGCAGCCTCTGCATTCTATTCTACACTGTAAAAAACTTTTTTCAGTGCGAAATCATGCTAATTACCTTGCTGTGGCTGCATCTGCTTACCTATAGCGCTCAAGCGCAGAAATTGCACTTGGGCGCAACCCAGTGGTGCCCCTACACCTGCGAACAGACACCCGAACAAGGCTTTCTAACAGCCTATGTTACGGCGCTTTTAGCCAAACAAAACATCAAAGTCACCATCACCTTCAGCCCTTGGACACGCATTACCAAAAGCGTACAAGCCGGTGAGCTCGATGGTTTGGTGACACAAACTCGGAGCGAAGCCCCCGAACAATGGACGACGCGGATTCCTATTGTTTTGCATCAAAATTTTTTTTACACACGCAGCGACAGTACTTGGCGCTATCAAGGCATAAACAGCCTTAAGTCGTTACGTCTGGGTATAGTTGAGAATTACGGCTACGAGGACAAACTGGATATTTACCTGAAAAACCAAAGAAACAAAAACTCAGAAATTACCGCAATCACAGGAAATGACCCAACGATTCGCCTCTATAAAATGTTGCAGGCAAATCGCATTGACCTTTATCTTAGCAACGATCTCGTCAATGACTGGGAATTAAAACAACATCAAGCACAAGAACCTGTACGCGAAGCAGGCTGCGCGGGAAGTGAAGCCATTTACTTTTCACTGCATCCTAGAACGGCCAATGCCAAAGAAATTTTAAAACGCTTTGATCAAGAACAAGAAAAACCAGAAAATCAAAAATTTAAAAACGATCTCATTAAAAAATATCTGTCTAAATAACCAATACGGGTGTTTATTAAAAATAAACACCCGTATTTTCGCTTACTTAGTCCAAGTCGTACCTTCTGGACCGTCACGCAATACGATGCCTTTTTCTGTTAACGCCTTGCGCACGCTATCTGCGGTGGCGAAGTCTTTGGCGGCTTTCGCGGCTGCGCGTTTGGCAATCATTTCTTCCACCCAAGCGGCTTCATCGCCTGCGCCTGCTTGCAAGAAGCTTTGTGGGTCAGATTGCAAGCAACCCAATACGCCCGCTAAAAAGCGTAACTGCCCCGCAAGTTTTGCCTGCTCTGCACCGCTGGATTTATTAATCTCGCGCACCAAATCAAACAGCGAAGCAATGGCTTCGGGCGTATTAAAATCGTCGTCCATAGCGGCATGAAAACGCGCGGAATAATCGTTGCTGCAATCTTCAACTTTACCTACGGCAACATTTAACAGCGCATTATAAAAACGCTCTAATTTGGTTTGCGCTTCTTTCAGACTGTCTTCGCTGTAATTAATCGGGCTGCGATATTGGCTGGATAATAAAAAGAAACGCACCACTTCTGGGTGGTATTTGTCTAAAATTTCACGGATGGTGAAGAAGTTACCCAAGGACTTCGACATTTT
>JAYRHO010000106.1:0-2314 GCA_041907245.1 Saccharospirillaceae bacterium | reverse complement strand
GCTGGGATCATTGGCATGTTGCTTCGGTGCTGGCACAGGGCGAAAAAATCAATTTGTTTAATCAATACGGCGCAGTGGTGGCTTTGAGTGCGACCTTGGCTTTCCTTGCAGCGCTTTATTTTTTAACGCACATAAAAACATCGTTAGCAGGTAAAAAAGCATGAGCCATTTAAAGGCGGATTTAGAAATGGATTTGCGCGGCGAGTCTTGCCCCTATCCTCTGATGCACACCATGGAAGCGCTCGAACAGATGGAAAGTGGCAAGCTTTTAAAAGTGATTACCGATTGCCCGTCGTCTTTTCGCAATATTCCCGCCGAGGTGGCTAAGCGTAATTTACAGGCTCCTGTTCCTGCGCAAAAAATCGGTACTGAGTATGTTTTTTATATTTATGCGCCATAAAGCAGCAAATAACCTTTGATTTGATTCTGTTTTGGCTCTAATCGTCTAGGCTTAGCGCAATGGATAATTTAGAGCTGCTCATGATTGCTATTGATAACGTTACTTTACTGCTGGCTTCGGCGTTTATTTTGCTGCTATTGGCGGTTTTTACCGCGCTGGCGGCCTTTCACGAAGGGCGCAGCCATGCCTTACTGTGGATGGCCTCGGGCTTATTGTTGGCAGCGCTGGGCTATATGTTGCAGTTTGCGCGGCTGATCAATATTTCCCCAGGCTTTATGGTGGTCTGGGGTAATGTGGCTTTAATTTTAAGCCAAGCCTGCATGTGGACAAATTTACGGGTTTTCGGTGGCAAAACAGCGCGCTGGGCGGTGATAGTGGCATTTGGGTGATGCTGTGCCAGTGGCCAGATTTTGTTGATTCTATTTACGCTCGCATAGTGGGCTTTTCATTAATTAGCTTGGTGTACATTCTGTGGACGGCCAAAGAGGTTTGGGCGTTGCGTTTTATTGCCCGCCGCCCTGTGCTGCTGTTGTGGTTGGTTTTAATCGAACACGCGCTTTATTACGCTTATCGCTTGTTGCCTTTTAATAGCACGGGCATTACTTGGTTTAGCCCCAGCATCAGCTTTACCTTGTTTGAGGGTTTGTTGTTTTCCATCGGTTTGGCCTACGGTACGTTGATCGTGGTGCGCGATGCCATCGAATGGCGCTACCGTCATGCCTCTTTGCACGATCCGCTAACAGGTCTGCCCAATCGGCGTGCCTTGTTTGAAAAAGGCAAGGAGCTTTTGGCCAAAGTACAGGAGCAGGGTGGTGCGTTGGCGATCTTGATGTGTGATTTGGATAATTTTAAGCGCATCAATGACCAATATGGCCACGATAAGGGCGATAAAGTGCGGGTGGCCTTTGCGGGAGTTCTCAGTCATAACCTGCGCCAAGAGGATTTTTGCGCACGCATGGGTGGTGAGGAGTTTGTGGTGATGGCTTGGCTTTACTCGACAGCAGCTTTGCACCTGGCAGAACGCATTCGTCAAAGCTACGCCCAAATGGATTTAGGCTTAGGGCCGTTGGGTGTCAGCATTGGTCTGGCTGACGCCAAGACGATAGGCTACGACATTGATCGCTTGCTCTCTAAGGCCGACAAAGCCATGTACAGCGCCAAAGAGTCTGGGCGCAATTGCGTGCGTATGGCTGTGGCGACGGATGCCCTGTAAAATCGCGCATGCGCAAAAACCTAAAACTCTCTATAATCGCGCCAATTTTTTCCGCTTAATTTGAGAGTTTTTATGAAAGTTCGCACCCGCGTAGCACCTTCCCCCACTGGCGACCCCCACGTTGGCACGGCCTATATCGCGTTATTTAACTTAGCCTTTGCCAAACAGCATGGCGGTGAGTTTATTGTGCGCATTGAAGACACCGACCAAGTGCGCAGCACCCGTGAATCGGAGCAGGCCATTATGGATAGCCTGCGCTGGCTCGGTTTAGAGTGGAGCGAAGGCCCAGATGTAGGCGGCCCACACGGCCCGTATCGTCAAAGCGAGCGCGCTGCACTCTATCAGCAACAAGTGCAGGTGTTGCTGGAGCGCGGCCATGCGTTTAAATGCTATCGCAGCGCCGAAGAGCTGGACGCCATTCGTGCGGCCAAACAAGAAAAAGGCGACAGCAGCGCCTTAAAGCCCGCCGAATTAAAACTCAGTGCCGAAGAAATCGCTCAGCGCGAAGCCGCAGGTGCGCCTTTTGTGATTCGCATGGACGTGCCCACCGATGGCGTTTGCGTCATTAATGACATGCTGCGCGGCCCGATTGAATTGGACTGGTCGCAAGTCGATGCGCAAGTGCTGATGAAATCCGATGGCTTGCCCACTTACCACTTAGCGAACGTCGTCGATGACCATTTTATGGAAATCACCCATGT
>JAYRHO010000105.1:0-2742 GCA_041907245.1 Saccharospirillaceae bacterium | reverse complement strand
CGGGCGACATGCCCAAAGGCACTTTCTCTTGGCTTTTTAAAGAAAAAGCCGAACGCACCCAAGCCCCAGACGAGCACGCGCAAGTGGATTTGTCGCGCAGCGAGTTTCTTTTCGACAGCAACCTTGAGGAAGGTTTAGAAAATTTTCAAAAACGCCACAATCTGCCCACCACCAAAAAGCTGGATAAAGCCAGCCTAACTTGGCTCAACGTGCCGCCTTATCAAATGGCGCAAAAAATAGCCCTGAACATGAAGCGCTGGCGACACCTGCCGCGCGATTTAGGGCAGCGTTACGTCATGGTCAATATGGCCGACTACCGCTTGCAGCTTATGAACGGCGGCAGCACCGAGCTGGATATGAAAGTAATTATCGGCAACCCTCAACGCCGCACCCCAGTTATGGCACAGAAAATCAGCACGCTGGAGCTGGCGCCCACTTGGTCTGTGCCCAAACGCATTGCCCTTACCAGTCTTATTCCCAAGGCGCGGCGCAACCCCGCCTACCTAGAGCAAAAAGGCTTTTTAATCATCGGCAAGGTTGATGGCGTCGATCAGTTTATTTCGCCTCACCGTATCGACTGGAATAAGGTGACAGAAAACAATTT
This sequence comes from Saccharospirillaceae bacterium, assembly GCA_041907245.1. Taxonomy (GTDB): domain Bacteria; phylum Pseudomonadota; class Gammaproteobacteria; order Pseudomonadales; family Oceanobacteraceae; genus Venatoribacter. The sequence continues at coordinate 2,138 of JAYRHO010000105.1, read as the reverse complement.
CCCCTATCGCATTGAGCAAAAAGCAGGCAACGATAACGCCCTCGGTTCGATCAAGTTCTTGTTCCCCAACGACAAGGACATTTATCTGCACGACACCTCTCAGCCCGAGCTATTTAACCTCGATAACCGCGCGTTAAGCTCTGGCTGCGTGCGTGTTGAACAACCTCGGTTATTGGCCGATAAACTGCTGCGCGGTCAACAGGGCTGGACGCGCAACAACATTGATTCCGCCATCGAACAACGCCGCACCACGCGCATCAAGCTGCAAGAAGACGTTCCCGTCTACCTGATGTATTGGACAACCTGGGTGGATGACAACGGCGCGCTGCAAGTCCGTGATGATGTCTACCAGCGCGATCTGATCGCAGGCTTACCTGCGGTAAATCCTGCCGTTAGCCTCTGACCGCCACCTGTCTAAGGTAATTGTGTCGCTATTTGTCTAATCGCAAAGTCGGAATAGCGTCTAGCTTCTGGCATACTCGCCGCTCAAATTTTAAGCAGTATTGAGTATGTTCAGTCGTCGTCAATTATTACAACAAGCAGGGATGCTATCCGTTGCGGGGCTTATTCTCCCGCAATTGGCGCAAGCCCAAGACCTTAAAGACCAGCAGTCAGACAGCCCCGATCGTTGCCTAGAGCTCTACAATATCCATACTGGCGAGCGTCGTTCGGCGGTATTTTGGGCGCAGGGGCAGTATCAATACGATGAAATCCAAAGCTTGGATTTAACGCTGCGTGACCATCGCGCCAACCAAGCCATTGCTATGCAGGTCGAGCTGTACGAAAAGATGTATTACTTGCAGCAGCTTTTTAATAGCAAACAGCCCTTGCATGTGATTTCTGGCTATCGCGCGCCAAGCTCCAACGCTAAGCTGCGCCACCTTAGCCATGCCGTTGCCGAAAACAGCCTGCACACTCAAGGGCGCGCTGTCGATATTCGGATTCCTGGGGTGTCGCATCGTCATCTGCACAAAGCCGCGCTGGCCATGCACTCAGGCGGGGTCGGCTACTACCCCGAAGACGGTTTTGTGCATATTGATACAGGCAGGCTACGCCGCTGGCGTGCTTAAGGCGCTGGCCGTTGGGCTGACGATACGGGCAAAGCCCGCCTTTTCCAGTGCCAACTGCAAGGTTGCAGAAATAATAGGCGCACTTTCATATTGAACGACCTCGGCCAGCAATTCTTGCGCCCAGTGCATGCTGATGCCACGCAGCACCGATTTTACCTTTGGAATGCTGGTCGCGTTCATGGATAGCGCATCAAAGCCCATCGCCAAAAGCAGTACCGCTCCCATCGGGTCGCCCGCCAGCTCGCCACAAACCGTCACGGTTTTACCACTTTTGTGCACGTCTTCCACAATGCGCTTTAATGCCTGCAATACCGCAGGATGAAAGGCTTGGTACAGGCTGGCCACGCGCGGATTGTTGCGATCCACCGCCAGCAAGTATTGGGTTAAATCGTTGCTGCCTACCGAGAAAAAATCCACGCGCTGCGCCAGTTCTTTTATCTGATACAGCGCCGCAGGCACTTCGATCATCACGCCAATAGGCGGCATATCCACCTGATAGCCTTCTTCCAAGGCTTCGGCATGAGCGCGATAAATGAGGTGCAGCGCTTCATCCACTTCCCCCACGCTGGATACCATCGGCAGCATGATGCGCAAATTGCCTAAGCCTTCGTTGGCTTTGATCATGGCGCGTACTTGCACCAAGAAAATCTCAGGATGGTCGAGGGTAATACGAATGCCGCGCCAGCCCAAAAAAGGGTTGGATTCAACGATAGGAAAGTAGGTAAGGGCTTTATCACCGCCAATATCCAGCGTGCGCATGGTGACGGGGTTGGGCGCAAAGGTTTCCAGCTGCTGGCGATAGATTTGCTGCTGCTCGCTTTCACTGGGAAAGCGATCTTTCATCATAAAAGGCACTTCGGTGCGATACAGCCCCACGCCTTGCGCACCACGCTCTAGGCTGCGCACCGCATCGGTAATCAGCCCCGTATTCACATGCAAAGGAATACTAAAGCCGTCTGTTGTTTGCGCAGGCAGGTCGCGCAGGCCTTGTAAATCGCGCGTTAGCGCACGTTCTTCTTTGAAAATAGCCTTGTACTGTTTGCGCAGCTCGGGTGTGGGCGAGGAAAT
>JAYRHO010000104.1:0-8186 GCA_041907245.1 Saccharospirillaceae bacterium | reverse complement strand
CCAAGGTAATCAGCAAGCAGAGCACAAAAGCAAAAATAAGCCCATAAGGAAAAAAGCCCGACACATAGGGTAAATCCGCTAAATCACGCCCCTGCGCCTGATAGCCTTTGCGAAAACGATAATGGCTGATGGCAATACCCAGCCATGCAATAAAACCCGTCATACCCGAGGCATTGAGCAGCCACAAATACAGGGTGTTTTCGCCCCAGAGATAGCTTAAAAAACACAAAGCCGCGACCAAGGTCGTGGCATAAAGCGCATTTCTTGGCACGCCATTTTTAGCAAGGCGCGCAAAAAATTTAGGCGCTAATCCATCCAGGCTCGTTAGGAAACCAATAGATCATCACCAGTTGCGCGGCAACCAGGTCCACGGTAACCGCCCAGTTGTACCAATAATTCCAACCCAGAGCGAAACCAAAGCCAGGCTCGACGTAGCGCGCACCGTAGGTCGCAAAAGAGCCAGAAGTCGGCATAAAGGCCGCAAGCTCCCCAAGGCTCGTCATCAGGAAGTACACCATCAAGCCAATAAGCGCATAAGACAACAACGCCCCACCTGGGTCTGCCTGAGCGATGGATCCGCCAATGGCGATCATGGCGAGATGCCGAGGTTTTAGCGTGCGGCGCAGCGTAGTGGATTCCGTCATAGCAACCTAAGTCAAAAAAATAAACGCGCATTGTGCAGGCTTGAGGTGCGAAATGTAAGAGTCTCTTCTTTACATTATGTAACTTCGTGCCCCTTGCAATGCCAAGGTTTAGGCGTAGGATGCGGCCGTTTTTGCCTGCACAGCCGCCTCCATGCCCAACCCTCTTTTCACCCACCAAGCTGCCACAGACTCCACCCATCGCCGCTATTACATGGCGCTTTTGGCCTTGGCCTTGGGCAGCTTTGCCATAGGCCTAGGTGAATTTGTATTGATGGGGCTTTTGCCTGAAGCCGCACAAGACCTGCACATCCGCATTCCCCAAGTGGGTCATGCGATCAGCGCTTACGCCTTGGGCGTCGTCATTGGCGCGCCTTTGCTGGCTCTGCTTAGCACGAGGCAATCACGCTCGCGCATGCTGGTCGTGTTGATGGCGCTCTACGCTTTGGCGCATTTTGCCAGCGCCCTCACCCCAAGTTACGAGAGCCTGTTGGCACTGAGATTTTTAAGTGGCCTACCTCATGGCACTTACTTTGGTATTGCGTCTTTGGTCGCCGCGTCTTTAGCCCCGAAAGAACAGCGTACCCAAGCGGTGGCCTATGTGATGCTTGGCCTAGCGGTGGCAACCTTGGTAGGCGTGCCCTTGGCCTCAAGCCTTGGGCAGTGGCTAGGCTGGCGCTACAGCCTAGCGCTGGTGGGCGTCTTTGCCCTGCTCTCTTGCTTGAGCATTGTTTTTTTTGTGCCCAAAGAAGCGGCACAAAGCGGCATTAGCCTGCAAAGCCAGCTGCGTGCCTTTACCAATAAGCAAGTTTGGCTGGCGCTAGGGGTAGGTGCAGTGGGCTTTGGCGGGCTATTTGCGATTTTTTCTTATGTTAAACCGACCTTGATGGCGCTGGCAGGCTTAACGGATGCAGGCGTGCCTTGGATGTTGGCACTACTGGGTGCGGGCATGGTGGTGGGCAACCTTATTGGCTCCAAACTGGCCGATAAAAACTTACTCGGTACCATAAAAGGCTGCTTACTGTGGTCAACTTTGGTCTGTGTTTGTTACTACTTGAGCGCCTCGCACCTAGCCTTGGCCTGCATCACACTTTTTTGCCTAGGCACAGTGGTGGCGATTGGCCCTGCGGTGCAAGTGCGCCTGATGGAAGTGGCGGGGCGTGCGCAAATTATGGCCGCCGCTCTCAACCACTCCGCCTTTAACTTCGCCAACGCCTCCGGAGCGTTTTTAGGCGGTTTGGCGATTGACTGGGGCTTGGGTTTTGCCGCCACAGGGCTGGTTGGTGCGCTACTGTCCTTAGGCGGACTGTTGATTTACAGCCTCATGGCACGCGACGCCAAAAAACACGGCTAAAGGCGTCGCCCTAAAGATTCGGCGTTTATTAGCCCTGCCGCCACTGCTGAAGAAATTGAAGCGTTGATCAACTGCCTTGTTGAACACTTAAAAAAGAGCAGCGACGAAAAAACACTGCATTAAAATCGGTCATTTAATAAAAAATAAAATACTAGGATTTAAATCCTGATTTTAATTGGCTGATTTTTTGTGAGGAAATGCGATAAATGGTGCCTCGGGCCGGAATCGAACCGGCACGGCCGTAAGGCCGAGGGATTTTAAATCCCTTGTGTCTACCTATTCCACCACCGAGGCATTTTGAAGTTTTAGCGTGTGGTCGCACTAAAAGCTTTTTTGGAGGCGCGACCCGGAGTCGAACCGGGCTACGTGGATTTGCAATCCAGTGCATAACCGCTTTGCTATCGCGCCGAAATTTGGAGCGGGAAACGAGACTCGAACTCGCGACCCCGACCTTGGCAAGGTCGTGCTCTACCAACTGAGCTATTCCCGCTTAGGTATTCAAGCAGAATGCGTGCTTGAAAGTGCTGCGCATTCTAACCAGAGCCATAGGATAGTCAAGCATTTTCTTAGAGTTTTTTGCTTAGGAATGAAGAACTTATACCGCTTCTAGGCGCAGGCTTATTCTTTGGGCATAAGCTCAGGCCAAGCGGCTTTGAGATAGATGACCATAGACCAAAGCGTGAGTGCAGCGGCAATAAAGAGCGAGGCAAAACCCAAAAACTCAAACCAAGGATGCAAGCTTTGCCCGAGCAAAAAACCGATGGACACCATTTGCAACGCGGTTTTGACCTTACCGACATAGCTTACGGCGACATTGGCGCGTTTACCCAGTTCAGCCATCCATTCTCGCAGCGCCGACACCACAATTTCACGACCGATGATGATGCTCGCGGGAATGCTCAGCCACAAGGTGGCGTAATTTTCGACAAGCAGTACCAAGGCAACCGCGACGATGAGTTTATCGGCAACGGGGTCTAAAAAGGCGCCCAAAGCCGAAGTTTGGTTCCACTTTCGTGCTAAATAACCATCGAACCAGTCGGTAACCGAGGCAACCACAAACATCACACCTGCAATAACGTGCCCTTGTTTGCCGAACCAGTAAAAGCTGATCACCATCAAGGGGATCATCAGGATGCGGCTTAGGGTGAGTAGATTGGGTAGATTCATATTATTCGCCGTGTAGCTGTAAATAGAGGGTTTCTGCCAGTTTTTTGCTGATGCCAGGCACTTTTTCAAGCTCTTCCCTAGATGCGCTGCGCATATTATGCAAACTGCCAAAGTGTAGCAAAAGTTCTTTGCGTCTTTTTGGGCCGATGCCTGTTAATTTTTCCACATCACTGTGGCTGCGACTTTTTGCTCGGGCTTTGCGATGCCCTGTTATGGCAAAACGGTGTGCTTCATCGCGCACCAATTGCAGCAAACGAAAACCCTCGTCATGGGCATCGGGCATAATGGGCTGTTTCATGCCCGCTTCCCATAAATACTCCCAACCCGATTTGCGCGTCTCGCCCTTGGAAATACCAAAAACACGCACAGACAGGTTCAGCGCGTGCACCACCTGCTGCACGCGCCCTATTTGCCCTTGCCCACCATCGATCAAAACCAAGTCGGGTAAGTCTTGCGCCTCTTGGCAGCGAACTAAATGGCGACGTAAAGCTTGCTCCAGCGCGGCGTAATCATCCCCTGCGGTAATGTCTTTAATACCAAAACGCCGATAGCGACTTTTATTTAGCCCTTCGTGATCGTACACCACACAAGAGGCGTAAGTGGCCTCCCCTTGTGCATGACTGATATCAAAACACTCTATGCGATTGGGTGCTTCCATTAAATTTAAAACCGCTGCGGCTTTTTCCAGTTTATGTTTGGCTTCTTGATGGCCAGAGAGCTTGCTTTGCGCGCCGACCTGAGCATTTTCGGCGGCCATATTCAACCAAATGCGCATTTGGCCGCGTGCGCCTTGGCCGTGAATAAGCTTGCGCGCTTGCTGAATTTTTATTGCCTCAAGCAATGGCTCAATTTGCTCGCCACTGAGTGCCACCACGAGCGTGCTTGGCAAACCTTCAGGATAAAGCTGATTTAAATAATATTGGCTAATAAAATCCAACAGCACTTGCTCGTTGTCTTCGCCAGCTAAGTTTTTGGGATAAAAATGTTTACTGCCCAATAATTTCCCTTGGCGAAAAGCCAAACGGTGAATACATAAGATCGTTTGCCATTCGACCAAGGCCCACACATCGGCATCGGCGTTATCGCCATACACATTTTGTTGTTGTTGCGTCAGGCGCAGCATTTCGATGCGATCACGCGTTTTTGCGGCTTTTTCAAATTCCAGCGCTGCCGAAAAATCGAGCATGGTTTGCTGCAACTCTTGCATCAACTCGGTATTTTTTCCCTGCAAAAAAAGCACCGCCTGACGCACATTATCGGCGTAATCCTTGCTGTTTATCAGCCCCACACAGGGCGCAGTGCAACGTTTAATTTCGTACTGCAAACAAGGGCGCGAACGATTGGCAAAATAGCCGTCGGTGCAGTTGCGAATCTGAAATATTTTTTGCAAATAATTCAGCGTTTCGCGCGCCGCCGTACTGTTAGGGTAAGGTCCAAAATACTGGCCTGCATCGCTTTTGCTCTTGCCTCTTTTGTAGCTAAGTGAAGGGTACGGGTGCGTATTCAAATAAATATAGGGGTAAGACTTATCGTCTTTAAGCAAAATATTATAAGGCGGACGATGCTCTTTAATGAGCGTTTGCTCCAGCAGCAATGCCTCGGCTTCGCTGGCCGTGACCGTCACTTCGATATGATGAATATGCCCTACCAAGGCCAGTGTTTTGGCGTTTAAACCACGCGCATGAAAATAGCTGGAAACGCGCGCTTTTAAATTTTTGGCTTTGCCGACATAAAGCAGAGAATTATCCGCTGCGTACATGCGATAAACGCCTGCACGCTGGCTTAGATGTTGTAAGAACGCCTTGATATCAAAGTCAGACATTGTGGTTGTTGGTGGGGTCGATCAGGCCGTGACGCACCGCAAGGTGGGTCAACTCGACGTCGCCGTCTATGCCCAATTTTTCAAAAATGCGATAGCGATAGCTGTTCACGGTTTTGGGGCTTAAGAAAAGCTTATCGCCAATGTCGTTCACTTTTTGGCAGCCGACTATCATCATCGCCACTTGCAGCTCACGCTCAGACAGTTTATCAAAAGGCGACTCATCGCTTTCAAACTGGCTTAACGCCATGCGCTGTGCGATATCTGGGCTGATGTATTTTTGCCCGCAGTGCGCTTTTTGAATGGCCATAATCATTTCTTCAGGACCTGCGCCTTTGCTGATATAGCCCGACGCCCCTGCCTGTAAAAAACGACTGGTAAAAAGGTTGTCGTCCATCGCGGTAACAGCAATGACTTTGATATCGGGGGCGTAGCGCAGGATTTTGCGCATGGCTTCAAGACCGCCAATGCCTGGCATGCGAATGTCCATCAAGACCACATCGGTGGCGACTTCGCGCACAAACTGCACCGCTTCTTCACCGCTTGCCGCTTCTCCGACCACTTCCAAGCCCTTGCTGTCTGCCAGCAAACGGCTAATGCCAAAGCGAACCAAATGATGATCGTCCACCACCAAAACCTTAATCAAACTGCGCCTCCATACTCACTACGCACTGAGGCGGGCATTATAACCGCAACAGACGCTTTTTCTGCCAGTTAAACTTGCTGGAATTGAGGTTTCGTGCAATTTCAATCACGCCCTCCTCGGCATTGCGGCGCATTTTGAAATGCAGCTTTTCGGCAAGTTTGATCATGCTGGTGTTGTGCGGCAACACGGTGCTGTTGATTTCAATCACGCCGCGCTTGGTTAGATAGGCCATGATTTCCTCCATCAAGCGCACCCCAAGTCCTTCGCCTCGGCAGTGATCGTCGATGATGATAGAGAACTCCGCCGTGACATCGTCTGGGTCAATCCACACCTGCACAACGCCGTAAAGGGCGTTTTCGTGCAAGGCGACAAAGGCCATTTCGCGGTCGTAGTCGATTTGAGCAAAACGCGACAGTTCGCGGTGGCTAAACTCTCGGCGTGTCGAGAAAAAGCGCAAGCGCATGGACTCAGGGCTTAAACGCCCATAGAAGCTTTGCAGTAAAGGCTCGTCTTCGGCGCGAATGGGGCGAATAAAATAGTGTTTGTGGTTGCGACTTTCATAGTAAGTTTCGAGCTCATTGGGGTAAGGCAAAATGGCACTTTTCATCGATGCACCGACCTCACCTGCCACCCCAATCACCAAATAAATCCCAACCTTGCGGCGAATGGCGTTGATTTCTAGCCCAGCAAGCCAAGGATGGTTCAGCGCCAAATGCGATAAAGCCACCAGCCAATGTTTTAAGGTCAGCATTTCGCGCTCGATGTTGTCGCTGCTGCGCTCCGCCAAAACCTGATAAAAATGGCTGCGTTTAATCAGTTTTTCCGCCAAATTGGCGTTCAAGGGGGGCAAGGCGACTTGGCGATCAACCAAAATATCAGCCGTCGAACCACCGCCACCAAAAAACAAAAAAGGCCCAACTTCGTTATCTCGGCCAATGCCAAAAGAAAACTGCAAGTTATCCAAAGCGCGGTGCATGGTTTGCACTGTGTAACCCAAGATGGGGCTGTCTGGAAACACCGTTTGAATATCAGTGCGCAAATCCTCGGCCGCCGCAAAAATAGCCTCGGGGGTTTTTAAGTTGCGCGCCACCGAACGCAAACGCTCTCGGGCATTCTTGCCATACGCAAAGGGATAGAGGTAATCACGATGATGCACGCGAAGCACCCAGGGGCTTTTTATTTCTTCGGCCACGGCAACGGCTTCGTCTAAAGAAGTGCGATAGCGCATTTCCGCACAGGCAAAGCCGTAAGCTTTGAGCAGGTCATAAACGTAATTGGGCTTGAGGTAATCCCCCGCTTTATGGCTGGCTAGAATGGCTTTTTCTACTTCTTTATGAGTGGAAGAAATAGGGATTTCTAAGCTTTCAGGCGTCTCCCACAATAAATCCTGAGTGCGCTGATGCGCCACCATATACATATAGGATTTGATAGCGTTGTCTGGGGTTTCAAAAGTGGGAATGTCTTTTTGATAAAAAAACTCGCGCGCCTTGCTGACCGAATGCTCGCCTATCCAACTGCTTAGCACCGTTTTTTTGCTCGCCGCCGCAACATTGACCAAGGCTTCGGCATTGGCCAAAGGATCCGAGCCGCGACTGGGCGCATAAATCACCAAGAGCGCATCCACGCCCTCATCTTGCAACACCAAATTGGCGACAGCCGTCAGCTGCTGCGGCTGTAAATCCGGCGTAAGAAGCACAGGATTGTCGTTTTTAACGTAATCGGGCAAAAGCGCACGCAAATGCAAACGGGTGTTATCCGACAGCTTGGCCAGCTCGCCTTTATCGTGGTGCAAACGGTCTAAAGCCAGCACCGCAGGGCCGCGACCATTGGCAATAATGGCAAGCCTTGGGCCAGGATTTTCACGCCTAGGGCTAAGTACGTCTACGCAATCAAAGAGCTCATCGGTAGCCGACACCCTAAGCACCCCCGCCCTCGCCAAAATCTCATCGACCAAAATATCGCGAGAGCGCAAGCCCTTGGGCGTAACCATGGTACTTAATGGGCTATCGGGAAAACGATTGCTTTTTACGGCCAACACCAGCTTATGACGCGAGGCGGCGCGCAGCGCACGAATCAAAGTCATACCCGAGCTCAGATCGTCAATTTGAATCAGCAAAGAGCGCACTTGTGGCTCTTGCATAATGTAATAAATCAAATCGGCCATGCGCACATCCTGAGAGCGCCCAAGGCTTAGCACATGAGAAAAACCGACGTTGCGGCTGTAGGCCCAATCCATCACGCCCGAGGCCAGCGTCCCAGACTGCCCAATGTAGGCAATGTGGCCACTGCGCACAGGCACATGCAGGAAACTGGCATTGAGCTTGCGCCCTGGCACGACTACGCCTAAGCAGTCTGGGCCTAAAACGCGAACCTTAGTTTCAGCGATGATCTTTTCCAGGCGTTCACTATCGGATTTAAATTGCCATGAACGCGTACGCTCGACACTGCCCGACAACAGCAACACCGCACTGACGCCTTTGGCATGCAGCTGTTTAATCAAATTAACCACGGTTTCAGAGGGCGTGCAGATAATGGCCAGATCCACAGGCTCGGTCAGCT
>JAYRHO010000103.1:0-1749 GCA_041907245.1 Saccharospirillaceae bacterium | reverse complement strand
GATATTCGCCTGACCAAAACCATCGACCTGGGTGTGAATTACTCTTACGGTGCGACCGTGGATGAAGTCAGTGCCGACCACTACGGTAAGCTGATGGCGGGGATTTCGTTCAAGCTATGAAGCTCATTATTCTCGACCGTGATGGCGTGCTGAACCAAGACTCCGACAACTACATTAAATCGGTGGACGAATGGATTCCTTTGGCGGGCAGCATGGAAGCCGTGGGCAAGCTCTACCAAGCAGGCTACCAGCTTGCGGTAGCCACCAACCAAAGCGGGCTGGCGCGCGGCTACTTCTCCTTGGCCGACCTCGAAGCCATGCACGCTAAAATGGCGGCCTTGGCTTTGGCTCAGGGTGGCCGTTTTGCCCATATCGCTTATTGTCCACACGGCCCAGACAGCCAATGCACTTGCCGTAAGCCCTTGCCTGGCTTAATCCATGAAATTGAAAACTCCCTACATACCTCGGCCAAAGGTGCGTGGCTGGTTGGCGATTCCATTCGTGATTTGGAAGCAGGGCGCGAAGCAGGCTGCCAGCCCGTTCTGGTGCGCACAGGCAAAGGAACTAAAAGTGAGCGCAAACTTACCGAGTTTGGCTTTGCCGATGCCTTGGTGTTTGATGATCTGGCTCAGTTTGCCGATTTTGTCTTGACTCTGCCCAAGATTTAGTTCCTTGCAGGAAAAAGTCAAAGCCTAAAAAGCCTGATTATTGAAATAAACAGCAGTGTTATAAAGAGCGTCTTGTTTGCTTCGAGGTGCCTATGCTTTTCCTCAAACACCCCTTTATTACCGCGCGTACTCTGCTTTTTTATCTGGTTTTAGCCTGTCTGACGCTGCTGTGGCTGCCTCCTAGCCTGCTGGCTTATCTGCTTTTGCCCATCCGCACGCGCAACTTTGTGGTTCTGGTCGCCTTTTGCCATGCGATCTCTTGGGCGGCGCGCCTGATTTGCGGTATTCGCTGGCAAGTCGAAGGGCGCGAGCATATTCCAACGGATGGCCGAAGCTGCGTGCTGATTAGCAAACACCAAAGCACTTGGGAAACGTTTTTCCTGCCGACCATTTTGGCGCCGCAGGTGCAGGTGGTAAAACGCGAGCTGTTTTTCCTGCCCTTCTTTGGCTGGCAGCTGAAGATGATTGCGCCGATTTTTATCGACCGCCGCCAAAAGGCCAATGCCCTTAAGCAAGTGCTCACTCAGGGCAAAGAGCGCCTAGAGCAAGGGCTGCATGTCTTGGTATTCCCAGAAGGCACGCGCGTCGCACCTGGTCTGCGCAAAGAGTTTTCCAAAGGCGGAGCCATGCTGGCCAGTAAAACCAGTGCGCCCGTACTGGCTATTGCCCACAACTCCGCGCAGTGCTGGCCCAACTCAGGCTGGCTGAAGTTTCCTGGAACGATCTCCGTGGTTATCAGCCCAGTTTTTGATAGTCGCACGCTTGGCACCAATGAGCTGAACACTCAGACGGAAAGCTGGATCAACCAACAAGTTGATCGCATTTCCTCCACGCCTTTTAGCGGTGAGTACTCACTGGCTCAAAGCAGCGGCAAACGTTTTTAAAGCACCATGGCCGACCCAGCCAAAGACCAAAAGCGGCAAGTTGTAGTGCAAGAAAGTGGGAATCACGGTGTCGCGCATGTGGTTGTGCTGGCCATCCACATTAAGCCCCGCCGTAGGCTCTAAGGTGGAATCCGAGGCGGGAGAGCCCGCATCGCCTAGCACCCCTGTCGTCCCTACCAAAGACACAATCGCCAGCG
>JAYRHO010000102.1:0-3137 GCA_041907245.1 Saccharospirillaceae bacterium | reverse complement strand
TTAAAGGCCCTGCTTCGCTGTGGCGTACCAGCCCGTCTTCGAGATCTTTGGCCTGTGTCAGCAGTGCCTCGGCTTTTTGGCGCAGCAGCTTGCCTTGCTCGTTGAGTTGCAAACGCTTGCCGATGCGGTCAAAGAGCTGGGTGCTAAAACGCTCCTCTAAATCCTTGAGGGCGCTGGAGGCCGCACTTTGCGACATGGCCAGCTCGTCTGCGGCTTTGGTGAGGTTTTGGTGATGGGCAATGGCTAAAAAAACTTCCAGCTGACGTAGGGTGTAGCGCATAGGTTTCCTATTCAATAAAACCGAATAAAGATATTCAAATAAATCAATTTACCGATAGTTTGGCTTACTCTAGTATGCGCGGCAACTGAACTTCTATCGCAGGAAAGACCATGAGCAATCTGATCCATGAAACCGTTACCAGCGTTCATCACTGGAATGACACGCTCTTTAGCTTCACCACCACAAGAAGCCAAGCTTTACGTTTTAAAAACGGTTTTTTTACCATGATCGGTCTTGAGATTGCGGGCAAACCTTTGATGCGCGCCTACAGCATTGCCAGTGCCAACTACGAGGAAGAAATGGAGTTTTTCTCCATCAAGGTGCAAGACGGCCCTTTGACCTCTCACCTGCAAAACTTAAAGGTCGGCGACAAATTGCTGGTGGGTGCAAAACCCGTTGGCACGTTGATTACCGATAACCTGCTGCCAGGCAAAAACCTGTATTTGCTCAGCACGGGCACAGGTTTGGCGCCTTTTATGAGCATCATCAAGGACTTGGAAGTGTACGAGCAGTTCGACAAAGTCATCCTGACGCACGGTGTGCGCTGGGTGTCGGAGCTGGCCTACCAAGATCGCATTCAAAATGAGCTGCCCAACAGCGAGTTCTTTGGCGATATCGTCCGCGACAAGCTGATTTATTACCCCACAGTGACGCGCGAACCTTTCCGCAACCAAGGTCGTTTAACCACTTTGTTGGCCAACGGTAAATTGGCGCAAGACATTGGCTTGCCACCCTTAAACGTCGAAACCGATCGCTTTATGCTGTGCGGCAGCCCAGCCATGCTGGCGGATCTCACTGAGCTGCTCGATAGCTTGGGCTTTAAAGAATCGCGCGCAGGTGAAATCGGCCACTATGTGATCGAGCGCGCTTTCGTCGAAAAATAACCTTTCTTATTTTGGCGCAGCAGCGAGCATTAAAACTTGCTCGGTGCTTGCGCCATAGTCAATTGCCGCTGTTTTAGGGCGGATTCTTGCTGAAAATCACCCTGTTGACGCGCTTCTTTGATGGCCAGCTCCATTTGCCTTAGGGCTTGGGGCTGCTGGCCGTTGTAAAACAAAAACTCGGCATTGGCGCGATAGGCCAAGACCAGCTGCTTGGCATTGGCAGCGCTGGTACTGAGTTCTTTCCAAATGCTGGGCTCGCTTGGGCGCAATTCACTGAGTTTGCGCCAGATCTGCATGGCCTCGGCATGCTTGCCTTGGTTTTGCTGTATTTTGGCTTGTGTGCTTAATAACGTCAGGCTTTGCGGCGCAAAGGGCAGGGCGGCGTCAATCAAGGCTAGGGCTTCTTTGCCTTTATGCACAGCCTGTAAACACAAGGCTTCCAGCGCCACGCTGGCGTTGTGTTTACGCCACGCGCTGGGGATTTCTTGCAGATAGTTCAGAGCTTGAGCGGCGTCTTGGTTGCCTAAGGCTAGGGTCGCTAGGCTGTAGAGGGCGGCGGCTTGCTGCACGCTGTTTGGTGCGGCTTTTTCGACCTGCTGTTTAAAGTATTGTTTAGCTTGCTCACCTTGCAGCTGGTAATAAATTTGCGCGCTGTTTTGCAGAATTAAAAACTCAAAGCTTTGTGTGCGTTTTTGTGCGGGGTATTGCTCGGCGCGGTCTTGCGCTTCGGCCACGCGCGACTCGGTCATGGGGTGAGTGAGCAGAAACTCAGGCGGCCTCTGACTGTAACGGCTGGCATAGAGCATCTGCTGAAACATACTGGCCATGGCGTTGGGGTCTAAGCCTGAGTTGGCCAGTGTTTTGATGCCCAAACGGTCGGCTTCGCGCTCCCACTCACGGCTGTAGGCCAGTTGTTTTTGAATGCTCGCCGCTTGGCTACCAATCAGCCCCGCCATGCCGAGGTTGGCGTTGTTGGTGGCAATCAGCAAGATGCTGGCCAGCAAGGTAGCAAGGGCAATGGGGGATTGTTTTTCGGCTTGTTCGATTTGCCGTGCAAAGTGCCTTTGGCTCAGATGCGCCAGCTCGTGCCCCAGCACGCCCGACATTTCGTCTTCGTCGCGGGTGTATAAAAACAGGCCGTAGTTGATGCCGATGATGCCACCTGGTACGGCAAAGGCGTTCAGTTCTTTGCTATCGACTATCACAAACTCAAAATTGCTGATTTGCACTTCGCTGTTGGGCACCATGCGATAGATCAGGTTTTCTAAAAACTCGATGGCCACAGGGTCGGAGCTGACGTTGGTTTGCGCGCGTAATTGGCGCAGCCACAGGCGTCCGAGCTCGTATTCTTGTTGCAGCGACACATAAGAGGAGGCGCTGTTGCCTAAGGTGGGCAATTGCGCGGCGGGTTCGATGCTGGCCTGTGCGCTAAAGCTGCATGCAAGATAGAAAATAAGAGCGCGAGAAAGCACGGCAATGATCCTAGATGGTTTGTTTTTTTAGATAGAGTCGAGCCTCAGAGTTCCTAAGACAAAGTTAGGCTCTATCCGTATAATGCCGCGCTCCAGTGTGGCAAAAGGCAAGAGCCGTGTCTAATCCCGTTTTGCATAATGAATTTTTGGATGCCTGTGCGTGGCAGTGCCCGATGCCGCTGTTAAAAACCAAGCTCAAATTGGCCGCGATGCAAACAGGGGAAGTGCTCTTGGTGCATGCCAGCGATGCGGGGACTTGGCAAGATTTGCCGCGCTACATTGAGCACAGTGCGCATGAACTTATTGCGGCGCACGAAGTCGATGGCCAGTACCATTTTTTAATTCGCAAGGGCGCTTAGGTTGCTTGTAACTCAAGGCCAGCCTAAGTAGACTTGCGCCTTTGTTTTTACCCGTGAAGCGGGGCACTGTAAGGAGTGAACTCACTGATTACTGGCAGTATTGTGGCCTTGGCAACCCCCATGCACAACGATGGGCAAATCG
>JAYRHO010000101.1:0-5515 GCA_041907245.1 Saccharospirillaceae bacterium | reverse complement strand
TTGCAAAAAGAAATATGGTTTCAAGATGGGTTGTTGTCTCGTGCCATTCGTGCCTCGGCGGCCATACCAGGGATGTTTTCCCCTGTTGAGGTGGATGGGCGGGTGATGGTCGATGGCGCGGTACTGAACCCCTTGCCCATTACGCCCTGTGTTTCGGCTCATGCTGATTTAATTATCGCGGTGGATTTAAGCTCGGATGTACCGAACTTGCCCGATTTAGTGAAAATTGTCGAGCAAGCGAATTACCAAGAGAAAAAAGAAGCCGAGTGGCTCCATCGTATGGCAGGTAAAACGCAGCATTGGCTAGAAGATCGAGGGCTTGCGAAAACCCGCAAAGAAGCACAGGAGCAAGAAGCCAAGGCACAGCTGGGTAAGCTCGGGGTAATAAATCGTGTGGTGGAGCTGATGAGCGCCTCGCTGACGCAATACAAAATTGCGGGTTATCCGCCCGATTTATTGATAAAAATGCCGCGTGAGTGTTGCGATACCTACGAATTTTATCGTGCAGCAGAAATGATCCATCTGGGTAAACGCGTAGCCGATTTGGCTTTGGATGCTTTTGAGCAGGGTTATTCGAGCTTGTATGGTCAGCGTTCATAAATACAAAGCTCATAGGTTTATAAGCGTTGCCATAGTAAACTGAGCGCCTTTTTTTAGAGATTTTTTCATGAGCGATTTACGCCATAAAGCCAATGAAGCCGTTGCCGAACTTGCCAGTGTGCAGGATATGCTGCGTTTTAGTGTGAGCCTGATGCACGAAGCGCAAGTGTATTTCGGCCACGGCAGCGACAGTGCGTGGGGCGATGCCTTGATTTTAGTCGCGCACGCGCTGCACTTGCCCTTGGATATGCCTGAAAGCTGGTACAGCAGCAGGCTCACCCGTTCTGAGCGCAAACAGATAGTGGATTTATTGCTGTTGCGTATCGAGGAGCGCGTGCCTGCGGCTTATTTGGCGGGTGAAGCTTGGTTCTGTGGTTTGCCTTTTTACGTCGATGATCGCGTGCTGATTCCGCGTTCGCCCATCGGGCAAATGATCGAAGCGCGCTTTGATGCTTGGTGGCAAGGCGCGCGAGATGAACATGATTGGCCTGCGCCTAAACGTATTTTGGATTTGTGTGCAGGCAGCGGTTGCATCGGTATTGCCGCCGCGCAGGCTTTTCCTTTAGCACAGGTTGAATTGCTGGATATTTCTTTTGATGCCTTAGAGGTAGCGCAGGCCAATATCGAGCGTCATGGTATGGAAGAGCGCGTGCAAGCCTTTCAGTCGGATTTGTTCAGTGCCGCAGGGGGCAAGTACGATTTAATCCTGTCCAATCCGCCCTATGTCGATGCCGATGATATGGCCAGCTTGCCCAAGGAGTATCAGCATGAGCCTGCTTTGGCTTTAGAAGCTGGGGAAGATGGTTTGGATTTGGTGCGCATTATGCTCAAGCAAGCGCGCAATTTTTTAAGCGACGACGGCCTTTTGGTGGTGGAAGTGGGCAACAGCTGGCCTGCTTTGGCGGCGGCTTATCCGCACTTGCCCTTTGTGTGGCCAAGCTTTGCGCGTGGCGGGCACGGGGTTTTTGTGTTACAAGCCCAAGACTTGGATTTACTGTAAAAATTTAAAGAGAAAACGATGTCTGGAAATAGCTTTGGAAGAAGTTTTACTGTTACCACCTTTGGTGAAAGCCACGGCTTGGCACTGGGGGCGATTGTCGATGGCTGCCCACCTGGCATTGAGCTTAGCGAAGCCGATATTCAGATCGACCTTGATCGCAGAAAACCGGGCACGTCGCGCTTTACCACTCAGCGCCGCGAAGAAGACCAAGTTAAAATTTTATCGGGCGTGTTTGAAGGCAAAACCACAGGCACACCCATTGGTTTGCTGATCGAAAACACCGACCAGCGCTCCAAAGATTACGGCAACATTGCCAGCACCTTTCGCCCTGCTCACGCCGACTACGGCTACACCCAAAAATACGGTTTTCGTGACTACCGTGGCGGTGGCCGTTCTTCCGCGCGCGAAACCGCCATGCGCGTGGCCGCAGGTGCAATCGCCAAAAAAGTATTGGCACAAAAAGGCATTCTGATTCGCGGTTATTTAAGCCAGCTTGGCCCGATTAAAATCGACATGGCGCAGTTTGATTGGGCGCAGGTCGAGCAAAACCCATTCTTCTGCCCCGATGCCAGCAAAGTGCAAGCCATGGAAGATTACATGGTGGCCTTG
Source organism: Saccharospirillaceae bacterium (assembly GCA_041907245.1). Lineage (GTDB taxonomy): Bacteria > Pseudomonadota > Gammaproteobacteria > Pseudomonadales > Oceanobacteraceae > Venatoribacter. The sequence goes on along the minus strand of JAYRHO010000101.1, from coordinate 3,306 downwards.
CGCGCCGAAGGCAACTCCATCGGTGCCAAGATTTCGGTGGTGGCAACAGGCTTGTTTCCAGGCTTGGGCGAGCCGATTTTTGACCGCCTCGACGCCGAGCTGGCTCACGCCCTGATGAGCATCAACGCGGTAAAAGGCGTGGAAATTGGCGACGGCTTTGCCGTGGTCGAGCAAAAAGGCACCGAGCATCGTGACGAAATGACACCGAAAGGCTTTTTAAGCAATCACGCAGGCGGTGTGGTCGGTGGCATTTCCAGCGGCCAAGACATCATCGCGCACATCGCCTTAAAACCCACCTCCAGCATCACCATTCCAGGGCGCTCCATCGACAGCGACGGCAACCCCATCGAAGTCATCACTAAGGGGCGTCATGACCCTTGCGTTGGCATTCGCGCCACACCCATTGCCGAGGCGATGATGGCTTTGGTGTTGTGCGATCATTTATTGCGTAACCGTGCGCAAAACGCCGATGTGGTGTGCCATACGCCTAGGATTTAATGCTTCGCTCAGGATTTAAATTAAGTGCCAAGGATGGCCAGTAAAAGGACTGCTATGAAAATCAATGTGACCTTCGACCTTACCCCTGAAGAATTTCGCCAAGCCATGGGCTTGCCCGATGTGCAAGAGTTTCAGCAAGAGTTTTTCAAACTGATGCTGGAAAAAATGCAAAAAGGCGAGGATGGCCTAGACAACATGGCGCTGTACCAAAGTATGCTGCAAGGCGGTATGAACAGCGCCACGCAGTTTCAAAACCTGTTTTTCTCCCTGCTCGCGGGTAAGGATAAAAAGTAGCCGCGCATTGTGCTAAGATGCGCGCGCTTTACCCACCTATCGAGAGCAAGATGAACAAGATCGCCGCCAGTATTGAGCTGATTCACGAATTTTGGAAAACCCCAAAAAAAGTATTAAGTGCCAGCGAAACCACGGTTGTCACCGAGGAAATTCGCGCGCTGCTTAACAAAGAAGACGCGGTGCTGGTTGCGCACTATTACACCGACCCGCAAATTCAGGCTTTGGCCGAAGCCACAGGCGGTATCGTTTCAGACTCCTTAGAGATGGCGCGCTTTGGCCGCGACCATAAAGCCAGCACCTTGCTGGTGGCGGGCGTACGCTTTATGGGCGAAACCGCCAAAATCCTAAGCCCAGAAAAACGCGTGTTGATGCCTACCTTGGACGCCACTTGCTCTTTGGATATTGGCTGCCCCATCGAAGACTTTGCCCCTTTCTGTGACGCGCACCCCGACCGTACTGTGGTGGTGTACGCCAACACTTCGGCGGCGGTCAAAGCGCGCGCCGACTGGGTGGTGACGTCCAGCATTGCCTTGGATGTGGTACGCCATCTGCATGAGCAAGGGCAAAAGATTTTATGGGCTCCCGATAAACACTTGGGCGATTACGTTCAGCGTGAAACGGGGGCAGATATGCTGTTGTGGGACGGTGCTTGCATCGTCCACGAGGAGTTTAAAGCCAAAGCTTTGTTGGATTTAAAAGCCGTTCACCCCGATGCTGCTGTGCTGGTTCACCCAGAGTCGCCTGAGGCCGTAGTCAGCATTGCCGACGTGGTGGGTTCGACCAGCCAGCTGATTCATGCCGCCAAAACCTTGCCCAACCCCGTGATGATAGTGGCGACCGACAAAGGCATTTTCTACAAAATGCAGCAAGCCGCGCCCGATAAACTGCTTATCGAAGCGCCCACCGCAGGCAACGGTGCGACCTGTAAAAGCTGTGCGCATTGCCCCTGGATGGCGATGAACGAGCTGGAAAATATCCGCGATGTGCTTAAAAACGGACGCAATGAGATTTTAATCGAAGAAGGCTTGCGCCAACGGGCGGTCACCAGCCTTGAGCGGATGCTGAACTTCAAAAAGCGCGGAATCTAACCGCGCTTTTTTGTTAAGGCTATTTACTAACACGCAGGTTAATAATACCCGCGCCAATAATCAGCATGGCTCCCACCCAAGTACTCCACAACGGAATCTCATTCCAAAACAGCCAGCCCAAAAGCGCACCATAAAGAATGGAGCTGTAAGCGTACACGCCTATCGCCCCTGTGGGGGCAATGCGGTAGCCCTTGGTGGTGGCCAGTTGCCCCGCGCTGGCAATAATGCCCGCCAGCACCAGCCAACCCCATAAATGCGCAGGCACAGGATGCCAGTTGCTCAGAGCCAAGGGCAAGGTCAGTAGGCTGGAAATAATGGCAAAGTAAAAAACGATACGTTGGCTGTTTTCGGTGGCAGCCATAGAACGAATGGCGATTTTAGACAACGCCATCAGCATCGCGCCCAGCAGCGCCACCGCCAAAGCATAAAGTGGCCAGTCGTGCGCCACGCCAAAAACATTGGGCAAAAGAATAACAGCGACACCCAAAAACCCAACCAAGAGCGCCAATAGGTTGTAGCGCGAGGCGGGTTCTTTGAGCCACAGCCAGGCAAAGATGGGCATAAAGAGCGGCGAAGACAGCGTAACCAAAAAGGCTTCGGCCAAAGGCATGTGCGCCAATGCCCAAAAATAACAATACATGGAGCTGACGCCAATCAAGCCACGCAGCACATGGCCTTTGATATTATCAGTACGCAGCGTGCCCTTGGGCATGGTCAAAAGCAGCGGTGTCAGCGCCAAAAGCCCCATAAAATTGCGAAAGAAAATGATCTGATCGGTGCTTAGCTCATCGGATAAATAGCGCACTATGGCGGCTAAAATCGAAACCAAGAACTCTCCACCAAGGAGATAGATGGCGCCCAAACGGACTTGTGGGTTCACTCTTTAAACTGCCTAAAAGGTCACTATATTAAGGACACGGATTATACGGAGGGCGCAGGCTTCGAGCTACCAACGCGCGGCTTGGCTTGATGAAAATGCACCAATGCACGCCCCAGAACACTTGAAAAAATCTAAACAAACCACATAAAAAGTATTAATTAGATTCACTTTAAAAGAGGTAAGCAGCAATGCGCATGGATAAGTTTACTGCCAGCTTGCAAAACGCTTTGGCCGAAAGCCAAAGCCTGGCGCTTGGGCAAGATCACAATCAAATCGACACAGTGCATGTGTTGCTCGCGCTGTTTGAGCAAAGCTCCAGCTCGGTCAAAGAAGTGCTGCGTCGCGCAGGCGCAAACGTCGGCCAAATCGGTCAAGCCCTGCGCAAAGCTTTGGGTGATTTGCCCAAAATCGCCACGCCCGATGGCAACATTCAAATGGCGCAAGAGCTGGGGCGTTTGCTCAATTTAGCCGACAAAGAAGCGCAAAAACGCGGCGACCAATACATCTCCAGCGAGCTGTTTTTGCTGGTGGCGCTGGAAGACAAAG
>JAYRHO010000100.1:0-3692 GCA_041907245.1 Saccharospirillaceae bacterium | reverse complement strand
GTATTGCAAATAATGCGAAAGCCGTAGACATCCATGATATCGGTTAAGGATTTATGCTTATCGCGCATCTTGCGATAGATGCTGTAGAGGTGTTTTTCGCGCCCGATAACCTGTGCGTCTATGCCCACTTCGTTTAAGCGATTACGAATGGCGGTGGCGATGTTATTGACCATCTCGGCGCGATTGCCGCGTGCGGCCTTAACCGCTTTGCGAATCATGTCCGAGCGCATGGGATAGATGGCAATAAAGCACAGCTCTTCCAGCTCAATACGAATGCTGCTTAGGCTTAAACGGTGGGCAATAGGAACGTAAATATCCAGCGTTTCACGCGCAATGCGGCGGCGCTTGTCGGGGCGCAGCGAGCCGAGCGTGCGCATGTTGTGCAGGCGGTCGGCGAGTTTGACCAAAATCACGCGGATGTCTTTGGCCATGGCCATGACCATCTTTTGGAAGTTTTCCGCTTGTTGCTGCTCTTTGGTATCAAAGTGCATGTTGGTCAGCTTGGAAACACCGTCGACCAAATCGGTGACCACTTCGCCAAATTGCTCGACCAAAGCCGACTTGGGTACGCCCGTGTCTTCGATGACATCGTGCAGCAGCGCTGCCATCAGGCTTTGGTGATCCAGATGCATGTCGGCCAAAAGATTGGCGACCGCTAAAGGATGGGTAATGTAAGGCTCACCGCTGCGCCGAAGCTGGCCATCGTGGGCCTGTTCAGCATAGAAATAGGCGCGACAAACCTCTTGAATCTGTTCAGGATTCAAGTATTCGGTCAGTCGCGTTGCTAAATCATCAATGGTGGGCATCGACCGCCTCACAGAGGATTAGTATTGGTCAGCGCGCTCAGCTTCTTCTTGGGCGGCCATGGTGGCAGGCGTAACCAAACCTTCGGCAATTTCACGCAGCGCAATAACGGTGGCTTTATCTTGCTCTTCAGCGACTAAAGGCTCTGCACCTGCGGTTGCGATTTGACGAGCGCGCTTGGTAGCCAGCATCACTAATTCAAAGCGGTTATCGACGTTGTTTAAGCAGTCTTCAACGGTTACTCGTGCCATGTTTAGAACCTATATTGGGTTAAAAAGAACCGCGCATTCTAACGAAAGCGCTCACCATAAGAAAGGGGCGCGCTTTAGCTTAATAGCGCCGCAAGGGTGTGTTGATGGCGAATTTGCTGTGCATCCAAGCGGTGACGACGCGCAATCACGATGGCGCGCAGCTCTTGCAGACTGTTATCAAAATCGTCGTTGATAATCAGGTAATCAAATTCGTTGTAATGGCTAATTTCATTGCGAGCATCAAGCATTCGGCGCGCTACGGTTTCGGCGCTGTCTTGGCCGCGTTTGAGTAGGCGCTCGTGTAAGGCGGCAATCGAGGGCGGCGCAATAAATACGCTGACGGCATCGGGTATGAGGTGGCGCACTTGCTGTGCGCCCTGCCAGTCGATTTCTAAAATCACATCACGCCCTGCTTTAAGCTCGGTTTCCACCCAAGCCTGAGACGTGCCGTAATAATTATCAAAAACCTGAGCGTGTTCTAAAAACGCCGCTTCCCCAACCATGGTTTGAAAAGCGTCTTTGCTGACAAAATGGTAGTCCTTACCATTGACCTCCCCTGGGCGTGGCGCACGCGTGGTGTGCGACACCGAAACACCAATGTAGGGCGTGCATTCCAGCAAAGCTTTGACCAAGCTGGTTTTACCTGCGCCCGATGGTGCCGAAAAAATAAAGAGCGTACCAACAAAAGAAGGAGTCATAGAAATGTCTGCATTTAAAGGAATTGACGCATTTTAGGTGGAGAACCGTCCTTGGTCTAGGAAAAGCAGGGCTTCGGGGAGCAGAGAATAAAAAAGGCAGCCGAAGCTGCCTTTGGGTGGCTTAGTTTTGCCTTATTTAGGCAGAGCCAAGCTGGTTTCTTTCTTGATGCCGTCGGCAGGTTCTACCACAGTCATCAGGTCGTGGTTCCACTTGTCGCCCGCTACTTTAACGTGAGCCGCCGCACCGAGCATGACGGCTTCGATCAGGTTGTGGTTAACGTAAGCGTACAGGCCGGGTTGTTTGAAGGTGTAGAGTGCTGCACCTGCTGAACCACCACGGATGAACCAAGTTTCCAAGTCTTTTTCAGGCTTGTTGTTGAACTTGCCCGTTTCCCAAGCGTAGTCGGCATGACCGCCGATCAAGTGTGGGCGAGAGTCGCGGTTGGCTTGTGAGTGTACAAACAACACCGTTTCACCCACTTTGCTTTGGATGGCGTTGTCGCCTGTTAAAGCACCCGCTGCACCGTTAAAGACCACATGAGAAGGAATCAAGCCTTTCATGGTTTCCATGGTGTCGGCCATGGATTCGGTCACCGTATTGTAAGACTTGAAGTTGCCGTCTTTGTCTTTAGGAATGTAGAAGTCGCTTTCGCCGATGTAGACCACTTTGTCAAACTTCAGCTTTTTGCCTTCGCCGTTTTTCAGGCCGTCACGAGGCAGAATCATGATGGCGCCGTTCATGCCAGCGGTCATGTGCCAAGGAGTCATCGCACCACCTGGAGCACAGTGGTATACGAACACGCCAGGACGGTCGGCTTTGAAACGGATGGTGGTTTCTTGGCCAGGAGCCACGATCGAAATATCACCTGCGCCCATTGCACCGGTAGAGGCGTGGAAGTCGATGTTGTGAACGTGTTCGTTGGTGGCCAGGTTCACCAAGGTCAGCTCAACGTAGTCGCCTTCATGCACAACCATCATGGGGCCAGGAATGGTGCCGCCAAAGGTCATGGCGCGCAGCTTGGTGCCTAGGGCATCCACGACCATCTCTTTTTCAACGATGGGCATGGTGAACTTCACAACCTTGGGGCCGCCTTTGGCCACTTGGTCAAAGTCATGCACATAGGGTGGCGCTTTGAGGTCCACTTTCACATGAGGCAGTTTGGACAGATCAGGGCCTTGGTCGCGGGTATTCACCACTAAATGATGAACGGCGTGGTCGCCTGCTGCGTGAGCGGTCAGAGCGAATGCAGGAGCCAGTGCGATGGCCGCAGCCAGTAAGCAAGATTTCAATGGGGTCATTTACTTTTCTCTCTAAGGGTTAAAAAACTGAGCCCATAGTACGAAGAAACGAGCGAGAAAACTGACTTAAATCAATTTTCAACCCTTCAATTGAGAAACCATCTCACTATTGCCAGAGTAGGAAAAAACGGACTGAAATTTTGGCCAAAATGGGTATTTACACAACCCTACACTTTAATTTTGGCCAGACATAAAAAAAGCGGCCGAAGCCGCTTTTTTAGGGTGAGGGGCGTATTAACGCAGACCTTCAATATAAGAAGAAACCGCTTCGATTTCTTTGGTGTGCATACGCTCAGCAATATCACGCATGATACGAGAGTCGCCGTCGTTGGTACGATTGCCCATGCTGAAGTCGGTCAGTTGTTTTTGAGTGTAAGCGGTGTGCTGGCCAGCAACATGGGGGTAGCGCGCAGCAGCAATGCCTGCACCTGTTGGGCCGTGACAAGCCAAGCAAGCAGGAACGCCTTTAGACTCGATACCGCCACGGTAGATACGTTGGCCTAAAGCCACCAATTCTTCTTTGGCTGCGCCTTCAGACGCTTTTTGTTCAGCGTAATACGCGCCTAAATCGGCGAAGTCGGTATCGGTCATGGCAGCAACAAAGGCCATTTCAGGCACGTTACGGCGGCCGTCACGAATG
>JAYRHO010000099.1:0-5649 GCA_041907245.1 Saccharospirillaceae bacterium | reverse complement strand
TTTTACTGCCATGCCTGTTGATACCGTGCGCGCATTGCAACAACGTGGTTTGGTGGAGCAGGTCCGTTACAGGCCATCTTCGGCCAGCGATATGGAAAGTAAAAGTGCGCAGGCGCGCGCTCAGGTGTTACAAGCGGCTAAAAATATTATTGATAGCGAGGAAGATATCGCTGAATTATTGCGCGAGTTAAATCCCCAAGAGCAAGCCCAAGCGCTGGAGCTGGCTTACGCTTCCGCGCGTTATTTGGCGGTAAAAAAGAAACAGGACAGCCCAAGGCTTCGAGAGCGCACTATTAAGGTGTTGTCGGCGCGCGCAAAAATTAGCGAAAGCGCCCATTTTGCCGCCACGCCCGAGCCTAACGTGCGTGACGATCAGGGGCATTTAAGCAGGCGCATGAGCCTGAGCGCAGGGCGCAGTGATGGCCTGAGTTTTATCGAGGCGCAGCATCGTATCGCTTTTCACGATGTCATGGATTTACCTCAAGGCTTTGCACAAGGTGCGCAAATTCAAATGGGTAAAGTCGGGCTGCGTGGCTGGGAAAATGGCGCACTGCGCTTGCAAGAGTTTCAAGTGGTGGACGTGCTGTCTTTAAGCCACGACACCTATTTTCAGCGCCCCATTGCTTGGGCGGTCAGTGGTGGCTTCGAGCGTTTTATCGGTGAAAATGCCGAGCTTTATGGCTATATAAAAGTGGCTTTTGGTAAGGCTAAAAATACCGAGGTCGGGCGTTTTTATGCTTTAGCGGAAACCCAGCTTTTAGCCGATGATCAATTTAACCATAATGCCCAGCTAAGCCTTGGGCCGCGCTTGGGGTGGTTGTGGCAGGGCGAGAAAATACAGACGCAGCTGGAAGGCAATTGGCAGGGCTTGACGCTTTTAGATAGCACCGAGCGCCGTGAGGCCAAAGCCATGCTGGGTTATGCCTTAAGCACGAACGCGCAGCTGCAATTTGCGGCCAAACACCAAGCCTTTGCCGCGCGCAACACGCACGAGCAAAACGAGCTGGGTTTGGCACTGAATTGGAGCTTTTAATGTAATGCGCAGGCTTTGGCTACTTGCTGTCGTGCTTATCAGCGGCTGCACGTCACTGACCACGCTGTATTTTTTTCCGCAATCGGTGTGGGTCGCAACGCCTGCTGAGTCTGGGCTTGATTACCAAGATCTGTATTTGCGCGCCGCCGATGAAACCGAGCTGCACGCTTGGTGGATTCCTGCGCAGGGCGAAGCGCCAGCCAGCGATACGGTTGTGCTGTATTTGCACGGCAATGCCGAAAACATTTCCAGCCACGCGCGCACGGTTTATTGGCTTACGCAAAAGGGCGTAGGCGTGCTGGCGCTGGATTATCGCGGCTTTGGTGCATCCACGGGGCAGGCGCTCTTTCCCGATGTGCTGCAAGATGTCGATGCCGCGCTTAGGTGGCTGCGCACTGGGCAAGCGGATAAAAAAATAGTGATTCTGGCGCAAAGCATAGGCACGGCCGTAGCCGTTGATTATCTGGCCAAAGCAGGTGGCGGGCAGGGCATCACGGCCTTGGTATTGGATGCGCCCATTGCGCGCTTTGGCTCGGTGGCGCGCCATGCTTTTAGCCAGTCGGTGGTGGGCTGGGTGCTTTGGCCTTTTACGGTGTTGTTGCCCAGCCGCGACGACCCCATTGAGCATATCGATAAGTTGCACTTACCTGTGCTGATACTGCACAGCCAAAGCGACAAGGTCGTGCCCTACGAGCAAGGGCAGCGGCTGTACCAAACATGGCGGCAGCGACACCCAGAGCAGACTTTGTGCTGGCAAGAGAGCAAGGGCGGGCATGTGATGTCCTTTGCCTTTCCCGAGCTGCGCCAAGCTACTTTGGCTTTTATTTTGAACGCAAAATGCTAGAGCTTTAAAAGCGCAGGCCTTTTCTTTATAATGCCGCGCCTTTCTTACATCTTCTTTGGAAGGCTTCTATGTTACGCATCGCCCAAGACGCACTCACCTTTGATGACGTGCTATTGATCCCAGGTTATTCCGAAGTTCTGCCCAACCAAGTGTCGCTGAAAACGCAGCTAACCAAAGGCATTACGCTCAATATTCCGCTGATTTCCGCCGCCATGGATACCGTAACTGAAGCGCGCTTGGCCATTGCCATTGCCCAAGAAGGCGGCCTTGGCATTATTCATAAGAATATGACTATCGAGCAGCAAGCGGCCGAAGTGCGTAAGGTAAAGAAATTTGAAAGCGGTGTGGTCAAAGACCCCATCACCGTTACCAGCAAAACCACCTTGCGTGAAGTGCTGGATATTTCTGCTCAAAATCATTTCTCGGGTATGCCTGTGGTCGATAACGGCGAGCTGGTTGGCATCGTTACCAACCGTGACGTGCGCTTTGAAAAAGACTTAGACGCTGCCGTCGCCACGGTTATGACCTCCCGCGAAAAACTGATTACCGTGCCCGAAGGCACCAGCCCCGCCGAAGTACAAGAGCTGCTGCGCCACCACCGCATTGAAAAAGTGCTGGTACTGAGCAAAGAAGGCAAGCTCGCGGGTTTGATGACGGTAAAAGACATTGTCAAAGCCCGTGCTTACCCCAATGCCTCCAAAGACGTGAATGGCCAGCTGCGCGTAGGCGCGGCGGTCGGCACAGGCGCAGGCACCGATGAGCGCGTTGCCGCATTGGTGAAAGCGGGCGTGGACGTCATCATCGTTGATACCGCACACGGCCACACCTCCAACAAAAACGGCACAGGCGTAATCGACCGCGTGCGCTGGGTCAAACAAAATTTCCCACAAGTACAAGTGATTGGCGGCAACATTGCCACCGCTGAAGCCGCTATTGCACTGGCCGAGGCGGGCGCAGACGGCGTCAAAGTGGGTATAGGCCCAGGCTCCATCTGCACCACTCGTATCGTTGCAGGCGTGGGCGTTCCACAAATTTCTGCCGTGGCCAACGTAGCAGAAGCCATGAAAAAATACGGCGTGCCTGTGATTGCCGACGGCGGCATTCGCTTCTCGGGCGACATTGCCAAAGCCATTGCCGCAGGCGCAAGTGTGATCATGGTCGGCTCGATGCTGGCAGGCACGGACGAAGCCCCAGGTGAAGTCGAGCTGTTCCAAGGCCGCGCTTACAAGTCTTACCGTGGCATGGGTTCTTTGGGCGCTATGGGGCAAACGCAAGGCAGCTCCGACCGCTATTTCCAAGAAACCTCGGGCACAGACAAATTAGTTCCTGAAGGCATCGAAGGCCGCGTAGCGGTAAAAGGCCCCTTGGTGAACATAGTGCATCAACTGATGGGCGGCGTGCGTGCCTCTATGGGTTACACCGGCTGCGCCACCATTGATGAAATGCGCACCAAGCCCCAGTTTGTACGCATCACCGCAGCGGGCATGAAAGAGTCTCATGTGCATGATGTGCAGATTACCAAAGAAGCACCGAACTATCGTTTAGGCTAATAGGCTTGGAGCTTGGAGCTTGGAGCTTGGAGCCAGGCGCGGTGCTTGGTTTTGGCAGGCGCTGGCGGTGAGCGGATGGATTGAGCCAAGTGTGTGTGGCAGGGATGCCACACTCAAGCCCCCAAGGATGGGTTTACGGCATCTTGACGAAAGCCATCCCGAACAAAGCCGGAAGCCTGCCAAAAGGCTCGAGACGGCCGCTTCTTGTTCCCGACATGCGCGGCTTCACCCCGTCCTGGGGATCGAGCTCGAGCGTACGAAGATAAGCCGAGGGTAGGAGTTTTTGCGAAAGTCGCCAGACTCTTGGCTCTCGGCTCTTGGCGTTTAAAAGACTTTACACTAATTAGGAAGCAACCATGTCTCAAGACATTCACGCTCAACGTATTTTAATTTTGGATTTCGGTTCGCAGTTTACTCAGCTGATTGCCCGTCGTGTGCGTGAAATTGGTGTGTATTCGGAAGTTCGTGCTTGGGATATCAGCGCTGCCGATATTCGCGAATTTAATCCTACGGGTATTATTTTGGCGGGTGGCCCAGAGTCCGTTACTGAAGCCAATTCACCACGAGCACCACAGCTGGTATTTGAATTAGGTTTGCCCGTTTTGGGTGTGTGCTACGGTATGCAAACCATGGCCGAACAAATGGGCGGCAAAGTCGAAGCCTCCGATGTTCGCGAATTTGGTTATGCCCAAATTACCGTGGAAACCAAAAGCCCCTTCTTTGATGGCATTAGCGATCATCAAAATCACGGCAAAACTCAGCTCGATGTGTGGATGAGCCACGGCGACAAAGTCACCAAGCTGCCACAAGGCTTTGAGCTGGTGGCCAGCACGCCAAGCTGCCCCATTGCCGCCATGCAAAATGTCAGTAAAAACTTTTACGGTATTCAATTTCACCCTGAAGTGACTCACACCCTGCAAGGCACACGTTTAATCGAACGTTTTGTGTTGGATATTTGCGGCTGTGAAGCGCTGTGGACGCCTGCGAAAATTATCGAAGATCAAATTGCCAAAGTGCGCGCGCAAGTGGGAAAAAATAAAGTGCTGCTCGGTCTTTCAGGCGGTGTGGATTCCTCTGTCGTAGCAGCTTTATTGCACAAAGCCATTGGCAGCCAGCTTACCTGCGTATTCGTGGATCACGGCCTGCTGCGCAAAAACGAAGGCGATGCCGTGATGGATATGTTCGCCAACAACATGGGCGTGAAAGTCATTCGCGTCAATGCCGAAGAATTATTCTTAGGCAAACTCAAAGGCGTAAGCGACCCCGAAGCCAAACGCAAAATTATTGGTAAAACCTTTATCGAAGTGTTCGATGAAGAAGCGGGCAAACTTAAAGACGTACCTTTCTTGGCGCAAGGCACCATTTACCCCGACGTGATTGAATCGGCCGCCGCCAAAACAGGCAAAGCCCATGTGATTAAATCGCACCATAACGTCGGCGGCCTGCCTGAAGATATGAAGATGGAGCTGGTTGAGCCACTGCGCGAACTCTTTAAAGACGAAGTGCGTAAAATCGGCTTAGAACTGGGTTTGCCTTACGACATGGTGTACCGCCACCCCTTCCCAGGCCCAGGCCTTGGCGTGCGTATTTTGGGTGAAATCAAAAAAGAATACGCTGATATTTTGCGCGAAGCCGACGCCATTTTTATCGAAGAATTGCGCAAAGCCGATTGGTACCACAAAACCGCTCAAGCTTTTGCGGTATTTATTCCGCAAAAATCCGTGGGCGTGGTTGGTGATGGTCGTCGTTATGAATGGGTGATCGCCCTGCGTGCCGTCGAAACCATCGACTTTATGACCGCACGTTGGGCGCATTTGCCCTATGAGCTGCTGGAAGTGGTTTCCCGTCGCATCATCAACGAAATCTCGCAAGTCTCGCGCGTGGCTTACGATATTTCCAGCAAACCACCAGCTACTATTGAGTGGGAGTAAACCACTTTATAAAAAGGAGGCCACGGCCTCTTTTTTTATTGCAATGAACAAGCGCTCGGACAGAAATAAAATCAAACCGCTACAAAGCTGTATTTGGCGTTATTGCTCATAAGTATTCAGCAAATTACGCACACGGGTTTTGCAGGTTTAAGGAAGTTGCCTAAGTTTTAGAACCTGTGCAGAATCGAGGGCTTAAAAAAACAGAGAGTAGGGTGCTTGGCTCAATATATTCCAATCGGCATCGCTGTTATGGCTTTTGTAGTTTCTGTGTATTCGGCATATCTATCGCGT
>JAYRHO010000098.1:0-2122 GCA_041907245.1 Saccharospirillaceae bacterium | reverse complement strand
TGGGGGCTTGCGACATATTAATCAGCTTTAGGGTGTAGCCGTTGGTGATGGTGTCGTTAACGGTCAGCTGATACAGCGCACCACGGCCACGCTCTACTTCCAGCTTGAAGGGGGTGCGTGACAGCAACACATAGCTGAAGGCCAATACCATAATCAGCATCACCGTGAGATAGCCAATCAAGCGTGGGCGCACCAAGTGCGTTTTGCCGCCTTCCAGCTCTTCTTCGGTGGCGTAGCGAATCAGGCCTTTGGGCAGGTCGATTTTTTCCATCACCGAATCGCAGGCGTCGATGCACAAAGCACAGCCGATGCACTGGTATTGCAAGCCATCACGAATGTCGATGCCAACCGGGCAAACCTGCACACACAAGGAGCAGTCTACGCAGTCGCCTAGGGCTTTGCTTTCTTCTTCGCTTTGTTTTTTGCTGCGCGGGGCACGCGGCTCGCCACGGTTAAAGTCGTAGGCCACGGCGTAGGTGTCTTTGTCGTACATCACCGACTGAAAGCGCGCGTAGGGGCACATATAGATGCACACCTGCTCGCGCAGCCAGCCTGCGTTCATATAGGTCATACCGCCCATAAAGAGAATCCAGAAGCTGGCCCAGCCATTGAGGCTGAAGTCTAAAATCTGCGGCAGGATGTCGCGGATGGGCATGAAGTAGCCGACAAAGGTGAAGGATGTCCACAGACCAAGAAGAATCCACAACAGGTGTTTTAAGCCTTTTTTACGGATTTTTTCAAAGTTGTTGGGCTGTTGGTCGAGTTTAATGCGTGCATTGCGCGAGCCTTCGACTTTTTCTTCGACCCACATAAAGAGAAAAGTCCAAGAGGTCTGCGGGCAGGCGTAGCCGCACCAAATTCGCCCCGCGAGGTTGGTAACGGTGAAAAGACCAAAGGCGCAAATAATAAGAATCCACGCCAAGAGCATAAAATCTTGTGGCCAGAAGGTGATGCTAAAAATATGGAATTGACGGGCAGGGAGGTCAAAGAGCACGGCTTGACGGCCATCCCAAGACAGCCAGGCTGTGCCGTAGTACGCAATCATCAGCAGCCACAGCAGCCATTTGCGCAGCCTTTGGAAAACCCCTTTGATTTCGCGCATGTAGATTTTTTCGCGCTTGGCATACAGGCTTTGGGTTTCGTTTTTGGGAGTGACGTCTTTGACCGGAATTTTGCTCATCGCAAGCCCCTCGGCAATAAAAAGAAAGATGAAGTGCGTTTGCAGCTTAAGAAATAGCACTGGTACAGAGCGATTGCTTAAGCAGCAAAAGGCCCTTGCGGGCCTTGAGCCTTACTTTTTATCCAAGGATAAAGAGTAAACGTAGGTAGCCAGCAGGTGGATCTTAGCGTCTGCGTTATCACCCAGAATTTCGTGGTGAGCAGGCATTTTACCGCTGCGGCCATTTTTGATGGTGAACTCGATCTGCTTGGTCGAGCCGCCATAGAGCCAAACGTCGTCGGTCAGGTTGGGCGCACCGAGCATGGTGTTGCCTTTGCCATCTGCGCCGTGGCACACAGAGCAGGTGCTGGCGAAAGTGTCTTTGGCTTTGTCGGCTTGAGCTTGGTCGTGGCTTAAGCCAGACAGACCGCGCACGTACTGAGTCAAATCGGCCACCATGTCATCGCCCAAGTGTGCGTGCGTAGGCATCACACCTTGACGACCGTTGCTGATGGTTTGCTTGATGTCGTCCGCGCTGCCGCCGTAGAGCCAGTCTTTATCGGTCAAGTTGGGGAAGCCTGTTGAGCCTTTGGCCTTGAAGCCGTGGCACACCGAGCAGTTGCTCTTAAACAGGCGTTGGCCTGATTTCAGCGCATCTTCGTTCAGCGCCAATTCCTCAACGGGAGTGGCAGAGAACTTGGCATAAAGTGGCGCGGTTTCTTTGTTGAAGGCTTCCACTTCGGCTTTCCACTGGTTCTCAGAGGACCAGCTGACTTGCTCGCCGTTGACTTCGAGTTTCAGCAGACCTTTGAAGTTGCCCAGGCCGTACACACCCAGATAGATAAAGCCGAAAATGATGGTGCCCCAGAACATGATGACCCACCAGCGCGGCATGGGGTTATCTAGCTCGACGATGCCATCGTATTCATGACCGGTGTTTTCGGTTGTTTCTTCTTTTTTCAT
>JAYRHO010000097.1:0-8014 GCA_041907245.1 Saccharospirillaceae bacterium | reverse complement strand
GTGCCAGCCGATGTTGCTCTTGCGGCAACGCCTGTTGATTCTCTGTTTGCCACTTTGTGTTATTTGGTAGCAGACGGAAAACTCAGTGTTATTTCGGTATGGAGCCCAACCTTTGCTTTGCAGCTCTTTGACTTGTTGTTGGAATATCAGGATGAAATAGCACAGGTATTAGTGAGCGGGCACTGGGGCAGCAGAGCCGAATCTTTAGCGCGCATATCGGCACCGAAAAACACAAGGCGAGCGAAATTACTGCAATCGCTGAAGGGGCAAGACGCTTATGCCCTTGTGCTGGTGTTATGGCCAAATTTAGCGCTGATATCGGCTTGGGATACGGCGGATGCTGCTCCTTGGGCAGAAAAAATCAAGAGAAATTTACCTGCCGTGGCTTTTGAAGGCAAAGGATTGTGGGCAACAGAGGGCGTAGTCACCATTCCAGTAGATGATCAATATCCGCTGGCGTATTTAAGTCATTTTTATGAATTTGAAATGCTCAACAGTGGAAAAATTGTAGCGCCTTGGCAGTTAAAAGAAGGCGATGAAGTTAGTCCTATTCTAACTACCTCTACAGGTATGCTTCGTTATGCCATGAACGATTGTTTAAAGGTAACAGGCTTTTATGGCGATGTGCCGTGTTTTTCTTTTTTAGGGCGCAAACAAAGTGTCGATATGGTTGGCGAGAAAATGTCCACCGATGCCGCACGACAAGTCATTCAAAATGTAGCAGTCAAACATAATTTAGAGCCCGTTACGCTTCTGGCCTTAGCCAGCGAAAAAAATGGCCAATCCTCCTATTTGGCTATCTTTAGTTCGAAGTCAAAATTCAATTATGCTCATATGATGGACGCCAGCCATGCGCTTGAGTGTGCGCTTAATGAGCACTTTCATTACGCGCTTGCGCGTGATTTAAATCAGCTTCAACCCGCACAGGCATGGATAGTGGAAGACGGCTGGAAGCTGTATCAAGATCTGGCTATGGCCAACGGTATGATCGAAGGAAACATCAAGCCAGAAGCGTTGAAAAAAATGCCAAAGAAAATCGCGCATAGCCTTGGCTTTTTAGAAATGGAAGCCGTATGAGCAAGTTTGAATTTTGTTTTGCTAAGGACAGCGACAACGCTCAGCTTCAAACCCTGTATTCTTTGCCTCAGCCGTCTTTGGGCATGCAAATCGCATTTGAACGCGCACCCAGTTATTTTAAATCCGAAGCAGTTATGTACAACCAAGGTCAATTGCTGCTGATTAAAGATAAAAGCTCAAAAAACATCGCGGCCGCTGTCAATATGGGAAAAAGAAAGATTTATATAAACGGTGTGCCGCAATGGATTCGCTATGGCGCAGATGTGCGCGTGGCAAAAGAATATCAAGGGTCTAGAGCATTGTTTTATATCAACAGAGCGGTAAAAGAAACCATAGGATCCGATTGGTATCTTACCCTAATATTAACAGATAATAAAAAATCACAAAAAAGCTTTGAGGACGCCAGAGCTGGATTTCCTTTTTATCGTCACATCGACAATATCAACACCTACACCATAACCAGCGTCAAGAAAATTACAAACTCTGAGCTGAGCGTAAGGCCTGCAAGCATCAACGACATTGCAAAAATGAATAAGTTTGTGTCTTTAATGTCATCCACTTATCAATTTCTACCTTGCTATGATTTTAATGAAATTCAAGCAGGATCTTCTTTCTATTCTGGCTTAAATCTTGATGATTTTATTTTGGTAGAACGAAATGGCGAGCTTTTAGCCATGGCTGGTTTATGGGATCAGCATAATCATAAACAAGCCAGAGTTTTATCCTACCAGCCTTTATTAAAAACCATTCGCCCTTTTTATAACCTATATTCTTACTTGACAGGCGGCATACACCTACCAAGAGAAAACTCCGTTTTTAAATATAGAACCTTGCACTCCTTTCTGGTTAAAGAAAATGAAAGCCAAGCTGCATATTTTCTTCTCAGCGAGCTTTGGAAAAAATGCAAATACTCAGGAGCAAAAAGCATGGTATTAACGCTAGCAGATAACGACACCAGAAAATCCATTTTGCCTATTTGTCGCTACAGCCTGATGTCTGCTAAAAATTACAGCGTAGCATTTGACGAGCAAGATCAACCTAGCTTAAATAAAAATCTGATCTCATATTACGAGAGTGGCAGGATATGAAGATAAGCCAATTATTACCGTTCATTTTATCAGCCTTTGTATTTAATTTTTCTTTTTCTGAAACTCCTATTCTTCTTACTCAGGCAGATATCGCCCGCGTTAAACCATCCAGCTATGCCAAAGAAATACATTTTACAGGAACCCTAAAGCCGTCCAGACAAGTTATTCTAAACACGAAAACCTCAGGTGAAATTCTAAGCATGTCTGTTAATGTTGGTGATGAAGTCAAAGAAGGCGAGTTGATTTTTAAAATAGATACTAAAGATTTAGAGCTGATTGAACGACAGTCTAAAGCTGCTTTAGATGCCAAGTTGATTGAGTCTGAACTGGCGAAAAGAAAACTAAAGCAAGTAAAAAAGCTCGCCAAAGATAATTTTGCATCTTCATCCGACTTAGATTCAGTCAATGATCAATATCAAATTAGCCTGGCTCAGGTGCAATCGGCCAAAGCGTCTTTAGAAAGAATCCAACAGCAAATTCAAGATGCGCAGCTTTATGCGCCTTTTTCTGGTGTTATTGCCGAAAGGCAGGCTGACGTAGGGCAAAATGTCGCATCAGGAACACCTATTGGTCGCTTGGTTGATGTGGCTTCCTTGGAATTAGAAGCCTACATCCCCGTCGAAGAGGCGCAGTTTATAGAGGCGAATAAGCTTGTACAGTTTTTCACCCCCAATAGCATCGAGCCTTATTCTGCTCATGTGAAACGCATTAGCCCTGTAGCCAAGCAAGATAGCCGCAAGCTTCCAGTTTTTATTATTGCGGAAAACCCCAATAAAAAGCTTATGGCAGGCATGTTTGTTACAGGAAAAATTTTGACCGACAACGCTCCTTTAGCACTGGAAGTTCCTACTTCTTCGCTTAGAAAAAATGCCAGTGAATGGGAGGTTATTAAAATCGATGGCACCGTTATAAAACCCATTAAAGTGAGATTGATTGAAAAAGATAACGGTAACGGTATGGCGATTATTTCTACTTTTAATCCAAACTCATTAACACCTGAGGATTCGGTGCTCATGGCACCTCAAAGCATAAAGAATACAGATAACCGCTCGGTACAAATTACTCAGGTCGAATAGCCATGTTCTTAACTCGCCTTTGTATTCGCTACCCCGTATTTACTGTGATGATGATGCTGGCCTTTTTGGTTCTCGGTGCATTTTCATGGAAAAAACTGGCCGTAGAGGAATATCCTAATATCGAATTTCCCTATGTGATGATTACAACCACCTACCCAGGTGCATCACCTATCGTGGTAGAAAATGAAGTCACTCGCCCTATCGAGGAGGCCATAAACTCCGTAGCAGGCGTCAAACGTATTATTTCATCGTCTTTTGACAGTCAATCTCGCATCGCGGTGGAGTTTTCATTAAACGTGCTGCCGCAAACTGCTATTCAGGATGTACGCGATAAAATAGCAGCCGTAAAAGTTGGATTCAGAGAAGAAGTCAAAGAGCCGCTCGTTGAGCGTTTTCGTTTAGAAGACACGCCTGTATTTTCTCTCGCCTTCATTAGCGACGATATGACGGAGCTAAGCGATCACATTGAACATAACGTTTTGCGTCATTTGCAAAATATTGAAGGTGTTGGGCGCATTGATCTTGTTGGCGCTCAGATTCGAGAAGTTCATGTTTATATTCAAACCGAAAAGCTGAACGCTTTAGGCGTAGGCATTGATGAAGTCATACTGGCCCTTAGAAATGACAACATACAAATCCCTGCGGGTTTAATTCGCCAAGGCAACAGCGAAAAAATAGTAGAAATTTCGGGTAAATTTCCGCGCCCCTATGATTTTGCCAAAGTGGTGGTAGCTCAACGAGGAAAAAACACCATCACCCTTGGTCAGCTTGCTCGTATTGAAGAAAGCGAAGCGGAATTGCAGTCCTTGGCGCTATTGGATGGCAAACGCGCCATTAGCCTCAATATTATTAAAAGCTCGGGTGCCAATTTAATCGCGCTGACCGATAAAATTAAATCTCAGCTGTCCGTAATCGAAAAAGAGCTGCCTGTTGGCGCTCATATGAAAATCGTTTCAGATGGTTCTACGAGCATTAAAGACTCTCTGGCGGATGTACAAAAAACTTTAATCGAAGGCGCAGTTTTAGCTGTTTTAATTGTATTTTTATTTTTAGGGTCTTGGCGTTCGACCGTTATTACAGGGCTAACATTACCCGTTGCGTTGTTGGGAACTTTATTTTTCCTTTATTTGTTTGGGCTTACTCTGAACACCATGACACTGATGGCGCTCTCTTTATCAGTCGGGCTGTTGATCGATGATGCCATGGTGGTTCGTGAAAATATTGTGCGCCATGCCGCACTGGGTAAAGATCATAAACAGGCGGCGCTGGAAGGCACTCGCGAAATTGGCCTTGCGGTACTGGCAACCACCCTAACCATAGTGGCGGTATTTTTACCCGTCGCCTTTATGGATGGCATTATAGGGCGATTTTTTTATCAATTTGGTCTGGCTGTTTCTTGTGCGGTGCTACTGTCCATGTTGGTGAGTTTTACCCTCGATCCCATGCTGTCGAGCCGCTGGCACGACCCTGACGCGCAGGGCATTCAAGGGCAATCCTTTTTAGCTAAATTGGTACGCAGCTTCTCTAATCAATTAGAAACTTTAAATTTACACTATGGCAAAGTGTTGTCTTGGTCTTTAACGCATAGAAAACAGGTTATTGCGTTAGCAGTGGCCTCATTGGTTTTAGCTTTTTACACCGCAAACTGGATTGGAAAAGAGTTTGTTCCTGAAGTCGATATTGGCGAGATCAGTGTTAAATTCTCGACGCCTGTTGGCTCATCGCTGGCTTACACAGAAAACAAAGTAAAACAGATTAATCAAATTTTATTAAGCACAGAAGGCATCGCATCTTCTTATGCCACTATCAATACAGGGATGGATATTGGCAAACACAAAGCGGCATTAAAGGTACGCTTACAAGATAAAAACTTACGCACGAAAAGCCAAAACGAAATTATTAATACCGTCCGGGAGAAGTTATCTTTTGTCCACGGTATTCAAATTGATTCTGTTACCCCCGCAAAAAATACGCTCGGAAGCCTCAAGCCTATTCAATTATCTTTGCAAGGAAACGATAAACGCGAGCTGGAAAAACTGGCGGCCGAGTTTGAAAAAAATCTGAACAACATCGCAGGCGTCATTGATGTTGAGAGCTCAATCAAAGCCGAGCGCCCGACTTTTTCTTTAAGCATTGACAGAGAGCGCGCAGCGGATTTAGGCGTGTCTATTGGTCGCATTGCCATGGCTTTGCGCCCATTGCTGGCGGGCGAAGTGGTAAGCAGCTGGCAATCTCCAGAGGGTGAAAACTACGATGTTTTGGTGCGCCTTCCTGAAAATCAACGTCAAAATGTCATTCAGCTGCAAAACATTGGTATTACCAGCAGCGTATTTAATCCAGTAACTGGACAGCCCAATATAGTCACCTTGGGTCAGGTGGTGGATGTGGCTGAAGGACAAAGTGCAGCGCAAATTAACAGACGTAATTTGTATGCCGAGGTGCTCTTTACTGCCAACGTGCAAGGCCGCCCTGCGGGTGATGTCGGTGCCGATATTGAAAAAATGGCCGCCACGATGAATTGGCCTGCGGGGTATCGCTTGGTAACGCAGGGTGCAAATAAAGATATGCAGGAGTCGATTGGCTACGCAGCCACCGCATTGGCTCTTGGCGTGATTTTTATTTATATGCTTTTAGGCACACAGTTTAATAGCTTCTTACACCCTTTCACCATTATGACCTCCTTACCGCTTTCGTTAGTGGGTGTTTTTTTGGCTCTGTGGGCATGGGGCAGCTCACTGAATATGTTTTCAATTATTGGCATTATTATGCTGATGGGACTGGTTACTAAAAACGCCATTTTATTGGTGGATCGCATTCAAACTTTAATTCAGCAAGGCATGGAGCGAGAAGAGGCCATTATTGATTCCGGAAAGACTAGGCTGCGCCCAATTTTAATGACCTCCTCCGCCATGATAGCGGGCATGATTCCTTTGGCAATCGGTATGGGCTCGGGTGCAGAGCAGCGTGCGCCTATGGCTCACGCCCTTATTGGTGGATTAATTACTTCTACTTTTTTAACCCTGATTGTCGTGCCTGTGGTGTTTTGCTACTTAGATGATTTTAAAAATAGTTTATTTAAGAAATTTAAAATAAAAAACCCGATAAAAATCGCACGCATTGATGAAAATATTCAGCCTTTATGCAGTGAAAAACCACAGGGCAAAGATTACCCTGGTATGTGGTATACCGCACGATTACATCATGGCATTGATGATCGCATGCTTTTTGGCGTGTATGAAAAAGGCCAAATTTATCCTTGTTGGTATCATGCATCTCATCGTTATTACGATGGCCTGGGTGTGTTGGGCGATAAATTATTACCCAAATACGGTGCGAAATTAGAAAATGGATTGCCGCAAGGCAAGGACACAAAAGCACCCAGTTTAAAGCAATGGTTAGAGGCACAAAAAATCCCACTCGTAGCGCCTAAGGCCTCGGTATTATGGCGTGCGGTTTTTCCAGAAAAGAAATTACAAGCCGTGCCATTGCCTATGACTTGTTTATTGTCAGAAGCCGAAACTCAGCGCATCGAACAGTGCGCAAAATTGGCTGGCGTCAGTGTAACGCAATGGCTGCTTTGGGCCGCAGACCAAGCATTAAGACAAGTAAGTCTTGCACCCGAGTCGATAAACTCTTGGGTGTACCCCGTGAATTTACGCGGGGCAACTCAGTGCCTGCGCGAGTCGATGAATCAATGCGGCGGATTTATCGTTACCATTGCGCCAAACTCAACGGCCTTAACAGTACAAAATCAAATTCGTAATCGTTTTGCCCGCTTGGAACATTGGTC
Source organism: Saccharospirillaceae bacterium (assembly GCA_041907245.1). Taxonomy (GTDB): domain Bacteria; phylum Pseudomonadota; class Gammaproteobacteria; order Pseudomonadales; family Oceanobacteraceae; genus Venatoribacter. The sequence goes on along the minus strand of JAYRHO010000097.1, from coordinate 983 downwards.
ACAGTGGTGGCAATTATCCATCGGGCGCTGGGTTGGCCAAACGGGGGTGAATTTTATTTATCGTCGCTTGCAGCAAAAACCTGGGCAGTTTGTTGGGTCTTATACCAATTTAGGCGATTGGCAAGTGCCTGCAATCGACGGCTTAGTAGCCGCCGCACCTTGCAGCCCAAGCTATCCAATAAGCGTTACCACGGCCACCTGCAACGGGCGAAGAAGCCTCTCGGTGCGAGTGCATCCCGTGGTTAATGAAGATGGCCGAGCACATAAAAAAGCACTGGCTTTATGGCGAATGACCGCATTGGCCATGCCAGCTCAAGCCGCCGCTTAATATGAATTACTCTTTTTCACTGCGCGCCATTTCTACAAATTCTTGAATATGGCGCTCGTCTTTATCCGCTTCGCGATAGCCTAAATGAATGTGTTTATGAATGCCTTTTTTGCCCAAACGCACAGTCGTAAGCGGCAAGCTTTGTGCGTATTCATTGACCAACCATTGTGGCAAAGTCGTCACGCCCCGTCCTGTTATCACCATTTGTAACAGCATTTCTGTCGAGCCCATGGTTTTGTGTTTTTTGGGGTGCGCGTTGGCAGGATTTAAAAATTGCTGAAAAATATCTAAGCGATCGGTAGCGACGGGATAGGTGTAAAGCGTTTGGTCTGCCAGCTGCTCGGCTTCAATGTATTTATGCTGTGCAAGCGCGTGCGTTTTGGGCACAACCAACACCTGCTCATAAGGAAATACGGGCTGAAAAATAATGCCATCACGGGCGCTGGGGTCGGGCGTTACCAATAAATCAATATCGTAATTAAATAATGCCGCTAAACCGCCAAATTGAAATTGCTGCTTGACGTCTACTTCAACACCAGGCCAAGCATTTAAATAAGGCGTGACGATTTTAAGCAGCCATTGATAACAAGGGCTGCACTCCATACCAATATGCAAACGGCCTTTTTCACCGCGCGCGAACTGCGCCAGCGTTTCG